>DATJFP010000006.1 GCA_035495615.1 Verrucomicrobiia bacterium
TCCGGCCATGCAGTCCAAGGCCGAAGAAGAGTACGGCAAGATGATGACCTACATCAACAGCCGCAACACGGTCAACCGCAGGAATTTCCTGTGGCCCGCTTACATGGGGCAGATGGTCTCGGCCAATTACACGCAGGAAGGACTTGCCAAAGTCGACCTCGTTTTCAGCGGCCAGCCCGAACAAGTCTTCAAGGCCATGAAGGCCGGAGAAATTTTGCCCGTGGGGCCGACGACGCCGGCCGACATCGCAACTGAATTCCAGGCCCTGACCGAAGCCTCGGAAGACCCGATTCAGGACGGGCAGGACCGTATGGTTTACAAGCGCATCCTGGACCGCTACATGGGCCTTTTGCGCGCCGCTTCGAGCGCCCAAGGCGCGGACGCGCGCCGCGCGTTCATGGAGATCATGAACGGCGGTGAACCTGCTTCCGGCCCGCAGATGAATAACCGCCGCCTGCGTTATGCTCCTCTGGCTGAACAGATGGAAGGCCTTCCCGATAAGGTCGAGCAGCAGATCGCGGGTTCGATCGACGATTTGTTCAAGGCGGAGATGAGAAGTGACGGCGAAATCGATAACGCGCTTACGCAGATCGAAGGAAAATCCGGTAATCCCGCCGGCGCGCGCCTTGCGATCCTGGCGCGCATCAACACGGCCGGATCTTCCCCGGAAGCGGACCGCGTGGTGGCGCGCCTTCTCCCGCGCATGGGCATCGAAGAAGTGCGCGAGATGTTCGCGCTTTATTTTTGGAACCCGCCGGCCAAATTGGAAGCGTACATGCCCGCGGCGCTGGACCGGCTGGAAGAGCTTCTTGCCGGCCGCCCGGCCCGTGATTTTTTTGCGAAGGAATTGACGGGCAGCGCCGCGGACGTGCAGATCATGGCTTCGGCCCTCAGGGTCTCGCCGGTGCTGCGCATCTACCGCGGCGACAATCCGAAATACAAAAACCTGCGCGAAACGCTTCTCGAGATCGCGGGCTCGGACGACGCCGAAGCCGTGCTGGGCGCCTTCCGGTTTGTGCTCGAGCCGTATCAATCTTATCTTGAATTCACGACGCCGGAAAAGCTGGAGGAGATGCGGCGCAGGGGACAGCGGCTCGATCCCGTTTCGGTCGACAACATGAACGACCTCAAGGCGTTCATGCAGCGCATGCTGGACGCGCTTTTCCGCAAGCACGGCTTCAATGTTATGGCTTATCACGCGACGCTGCAGGTCTTCATGCCCTTCTTCCAGGACGGCGGGGCCGCGGTCCTCACGGCGGCCGAATCTCTTTTGCGCAGAAAGCTCCGCGAGGGGACCCTCGAAGCGGGCGATCTCACGGCCGCGCACCGGCTGCTGACGGGCATCGCCTTCATCATGGGATCCGACCTGACCGAACGGCTCGGCATTGTCCGCGGGGGGAAGACGGGCGAAAAGACGCGCTTCGAGCAAATTCTCGAAGAACCGCAGATGAAGCCGCTTTACGAAGCGGCGCAGCGGCGGTGGAAAGCGCCGAAGGCGGCGGATCCGGACAAGGCCGTCGTGCTTCCGGCTTTCAGCGCCGACACGCTGCGCCTTCCGGGGATCCAAAAAGATTTGTACGGGCTCGTGCGGGGCGTTTTGCTCGGGCAGGGCGACGCGTCCACGATTCTTCCGCAGGCGGAAGCAGAGCTGGTGAAACATCATCCGGTGCTTGCGGGGCAAAGCCTGGCGAATAAAAGCCCGTTGGATCTGGCGTTGAAACTCGCGGACACCCGCAGCGCGTATCAAAACAACCTGAAGATCGCGGCCGCGAACGTCGCGGAAATCGCGATGATGCTCAATCACGCCGAAAGCAGCATGGGCGCGAGGCGCTTTGTGACGAATGCGATCGTTCCCATCAAGGGACTCGACGGAACCACGGAGTACCAGAACTTCGACCTGCTGCTCATGGAAGGCGGCGAGATCAAAGGCGCCTACGTCGTCGAGAAACCGCCCACGCATTATGACTTCGAAGACAATCCGGACCGCGAACGCATCGACACCGCGGCGGGGCTCGCCTGGCAATTTGAGCGGTTGAAACAGCATCCGGACCTCCTGCCCGCGGGCATCACGCTCGCGGCGGACGCCAAATTCCAGATCCTGTCGTTTGATCCTCGGCCCGGCCTGCCCATGGCGCCGCTGGAGAGCTTGATCCAAAGCATTCCCGGCACGAACGAATCTCTCGGCCGTCTCAAAACGATTCTCCTCGACGCCTTCAAAGACCTGAAGACCCGGGCCGCGGCCGTTCCGCTGCGCGACAACCTGGATGCCAAGTCCGCCCAGAACGGCATGGGCGTTCTCGGGACGGCCTTCGCGTCCCTGGCCGCCGATGTCGCCTTATTAATAGAAAGCGGGGTGCTTACCCGGCCCAAGGCGCTCGAGAGCAGGCAGCTCAATGAGCTTTTGGACCTGATGGACGGTTATTACGGCAAATACTTCCGGTCGGCCTTCGGCGCGCTGAGCTCGGCGCAGACCGAGGCCCTTCAGGGCACGGTTCCGGTCCTGGCCATGCTTCCGGCCGCTCCGGCCAAATACACGGAGCTGATGCAGACCCTGACCAGCCGCAATTATTCCGACTACCATCAGGAAAGGGAAAGGACCTCCATCCTGGGGATCGCGCCTGAAGTCGCGGACAAGATGACGTTCGAGCAAATGTCTTTTGTCTCGCCCGAAACCCTTTTGAAATTCGCGGGCGAACGGATCGCTGCCAAAAAACTTGCGGGAACGCCGCTCCTGGCGGAAGAGGCCGCCCTGGATTCCGGCGAACATGCCGTGGCCACGGCCAACCTTTACACGGGCACGAAGATCGGCGGGTTCGACGCGCTCGAGCTGGACATCCTGCGTTCGCTCCTCCAGAAAATGCTTTTCGCGCAGCAGCGCGTCGCAAGCGGGCAATCCGGCGAGCAGGCCAATTTCGACAAGGCCGCGGCCGCGCTCGCTTATTACGTGGCGCAGCGCAATGCCACGGCGCGCCGTGAGATCGTCGTGCCGCTTTTCCGGCAGATGGCGGCGCGCGGCAATTACCATTTTGACGCCGTGTCGAAAACGCTGGCCCGGGTGTCGCAGCTCAAGCCCGCGAATCCGCCGCCGGCATGGGAAGCCGCGGCCCATCTCGTGGCCCGAGCGCAGATCATCCAGGACACGGAGATAGACGCCCAGGTCCGCGCCGCGCTGCTCTATGACGCGGACCTTGCCAAATCATCCGTGAAAACAGACGCGGCCGCCAAAGAGCCGCATCTGTGGGCGCTTGCTCCGGGAAATGCCGCGCTGCTGGACCAGATCACGAATCCGGACCTCGAATACTTGAGAAAGCCCGCGCTTCCGCCGGAAGACGCCGCCGTGCAAAGCGAGGTGGAAGCGCTTCTCGACGAGGAATTGACCAAGACTGAATTGCGTTCCCAGGAAGAAATAGACGCCTTCATTACCAAGGTGGAACAGGCGGCGGGCGATCCGGCCGCGGGCCGCCTGGCGCTGATGCGCGAACTCAACCGCCCCGAAAAAACGCAGGGCGTGCTGAAGACAAAGGCCGAGGCCCTGAGTGTCGGCGTGATCGGCCGCATGACGCATATTTCGGAAGTTCTCGATTACGCGATGCTGGTCATGAAAGACCTTTCGGTGCCGGTCCCGATGTTCAACTACCAGGCCCAGGCCGTGAAAAAGTTAAACGCTTTGCTCGCGGACGAAAACGGTCAGGGCGAATTGACGCAGCTTCTCACGGAGCGCGCGGGAGCGGCGGATGCGCTCGGTTATATCCTGGGCGTCGTCAGCGAACCGATTTACGACGACAAAAATCCGGCGTATGAAAATTTCCGCAATGCCGTCCGAAGGCTCGCTTTATCCGAAGATCCGAGAGAGGTGCGCGCGGCTTTCCATTTGATCGGAAGGATTTGGGGCGACATGGCGCGCTCCCTGAAGGTGCCCGGCCTCGATAACTCGGTGCGCGGGCCCATGGAGCAGTTTGTAAAAAACCTCGAGGCTTTTACCCAGGATCTATTTACCCGCCGTTATTATCAGTTCGGCTTTGATGCGTCCCGGCATTCCGGCATGAAGCTCATCGCGGGCATGCCGATTCAGGATCCTCTCAAGGTGGTCATTCCCGCCGTGGCGGCGGCGTTTGCCGACCGCTTGAGGGACGGCAAAACAGAGGAAGGCGAACGGCCCGCGGCCGTGCGCCATCTCCGGGACTTGTCCTACATGGTCGCGGGCAGCATGGACCAGAGCGACGTGATCATCTCGATAAACCATCCCAAGAAGAAATCGATCATCGATCAGGTCGTCGACGACTGGGACGGCATGAAGGCGCTTTACGAACAGGCCCAGCAGCGCTGGAAGGCCGCGAAGGCGCCGCGCCCCGTAAAGGTCCTGACCGACCAGGAACTTCAAGACGAGGTTTTTCAGCAGGATCTCTTTGCCGCGATGGATCAGCTTTTCAACCGGTTCGCCCAGGGCGAGGTGCCCGGCGCCGCGTCTTTCGGAGCGGCCGACAGAATGTATGAAATTCCGAGCGTCGATCTGGTTAAAAAGATCGTCAAGGCCCGCCCCGCATGGCTCACCCTGCCGGCGGAATTCGCCGACGCCGACATGACTAAAGCCAACGTGGACACGGCCGTCGAAAAGGCCTACCTGCAGCGCGATTTCATGCACGGCATCCATTCTTTCAACAGCGCGCTTGGGCAGTTCGCGATGCGCCTCACGAATCCCGCGGCGCGCTACCGCTTCAATGTCCTGTTGAAGGTCAAAAATCCCGTGACCGGCGCGGAAGAAATGCATCGCGCGGACATGGCCGAGATTTCCGACAGCGGCGAGATCCAGAAATTGATCTTCTTCGAGCCGGGGCCTCTCGACATTTCTTTTATTCCCGATTACGAAGGCGAATACCGCCGGAGGATCGGCGGGCACCTGGCCGTGCTCTCGCAGGCGGGGCTGAAAAAAGAAGTCAAAACGGAATTCTATTCCTTGAAACCCGACACGCACGATTATGAAACACAGAAATTTCCCGGCCTGGAAAACAAGGACATCCGCTTCTTCACCCTCGACAGTCTCCTTGACCGGCTCACGGCGTCCGACCTGCTGGACGCGCGCGGCAAGCAGGTGATGGCGTCTTACCGTGAATTTCTCAAGAAAATCACGGCGGAACCGGTCCGGGAACAGCCCGTCGGTTACTACACCGCAGGCGTGACATTCCTGAAAGTGTATCGCGCCAATTTCGAGCATGCGACCGAAGCCGTGCTGGAGCGGATGAAAGGAAGGCCTGCGGGAGAGATCCAGCAGGAGGCGCTCACCCGCTACCGGCAGATGATCCAGGTCATGCAGGCGTTCGCAGGGCCGGCCATTCCGGCGTTCATGCAAAAACCGACCGGCAGCGGCGCGCAGAAAATCACGGATCATACGGCGCAGATCGTGGTTGACCTGAAAGGGCATGCGTACCAGGGCCGGGAAAGCAACGTCTACGATGCCTCGGCCAAAACCCACCGCAACCAGTACAAGGAAAAAATCGCGATCCAGGCGCCGCAGCAGTTTTACCGTACGGTGGTGCTCGGAGTGGATAAATGGCGTCCCGAATTAAGGGCCGGGAAAGCGGCGACGGCGTCGTCCCTCGACGATGCCGCGGCGGCCCGCGCGTTTTGGAATCTTGCCCACATGCCGCGTCCCTTGCTCGGGGCCGGCGAGAAAGCGAAACTCGAAGGGCTTGTCAAAAAAGTACTGGCCGCGACGGCGGCGGAAAGCCCGGCCGCGGAAGAAACCCTCAAGCAGTTTTTGGCGGGCAGGAACGGAGGCATCCGCGCGGATGAAGCGCAGCGGATTCTCATCGAGGCCACGCTGCGGCAGACATATCCGGCGAACAATGTTCACCGTTTGTTCCAGATCCTCGTGGATGCAAGAACTCAGACCCCCGCCGCAACACCCGGAACGGTTCTGACGCGGCTGCTGACATCGCTGGACGCTTCAGAGCGCGACGCGCAAACCGCCGCGGGCCAGAATTTCTTCCGTACTTCCGTCCTGCTTCATACCGCCACCCAGACGGGAAGGGACTTGAATGCAATTTTTATGTCCGGGGGAGCCGTTCAGACGATCGCGGCCTATTTCCCCTTCGAGGCCCTCGTGTCGCGGATTGCGGGAGGGCAATTTCTTGAAAAGCACGGTTTCGTAGGAATCGAGGAACGCCTCAAAAATTTGCCCGAGCTTCCGGCGGAGCTTCAGGATTTCAAGCCCCTGGTCCTTCACCTCCGGACCGGCGGCCCCCTGGATGCCCGCCTGCAAACACTCTATGAAGGCCTGCGCACCAATCATGGCTTGCGGCTGCGCGTCCTGGATGAGCTTGCTTCGAAAATGACATTCGCGCCCGACGCGGAAATGCCGGCTTTGTCGGCAGCCGCCATGAAAGTCATGGCGGAGTTCAAAACGCCGCAGGAATACCTTGATTTCGCCCAATGGAGCCTTGGCGCATGGCTGTCCAGCCGCAGCCGGTTTTCCTATGACGCCGTCGAACCGGTTTTTCTCAAGCTTAACGAGGTCTTGAAGACGCCGGAGGGTAAAGCGGAATTCGGCGCCGCGCTGGCCGGAAAAAGTATCTGGAATCAAATTCTGTGGCCGCATTGGATCCACGCTTCCCTCGACCTGTCGCGTCCCGAGTATGCCGCTATCAAAGAGGCTTTGATTGAAAATGCCGCCGGCACGGATCCCCGCACAGCCTTCGCGGCGCTGCATCTTCTCATCCTCTATTTTGATTTCAACGACCTTTATGAAAAAGAAAAAAATAAAACCGTCATTTCACGCGACGGCCAAAGGGCCGTCCTGCGCGATCTTGTGAAGAAATGGATCCAGACCCGGGCCTGGAAATTCGACGACATGGCGTTTTTCTTCGAAATTATCGCAAGCCAGCTCGATTGGAGCCTGGGTTACATGGCGTATGTCTTTGAAGAGGAATTCCGCGCGGCAGCCGCGGCGGAGACGGACGCCTCGGCCGTCCGGCGGATCGCGGCGGACCTCGACCGGCTGGTGCGGTGGCTGGGATTGCAGAACGAAATCTTTTCCGAAACCGGCGGTAAAACCATCAGAATCAATCAGGCCGACATCATTCTCAAGACAGACGCGGCAGGCGAGACGCGTTTCGGACGCATCGTGAAAGAAAGGGAAGAAGAGATCTCGCGGAACCGTTTCAGGCGCGACTATGACCTCGATTCGCCGGCCCTGCAGAAAGATTTCTATGCCTTGACCGGCGCCGCGATCCGGGAAATCGAAAAAACAAACGGCGCGCATTTCATGGCGCAGTTTCCTCTTTTTGAGACGGTTTTGGAAACGCTGAAGCGCCCGGAGATCAGCGGATTTCATCCGGTCTTCAAGGACGCGGATTTTTCCGCGGCCGGCCCGCTGCGCGGCCGTCTCGAAGCCCAATACGAGCGGCACAAATACCGGCATGCCGTGGAAACTTCTTACCGCGCCCTGGGCCAGCTGGCCATGCGCCTGACTTATCCCAAGCGGGACATCCGGTTCGACTATCCTCTGGAATTCAAAACGCCTTCCGGCGAATCGTATTCGGTCACCGCGGACGCAGTGATCATCGAAAACGGCAAGATCGACGCAATCCAGTTTTTCCCGCGGGGACCCGGCCCGCTGGACTTCGAAGGCGATCCGCAGGCGGTTTACGTGGAACGGGCGCTCGGCCAGATCGCGCATGCTTACAATCTCGCCAAAAATCCGGATCTTCTCGTCAATGCCGCCATTCCGCTGAACGACAATGCGGCCGTGCGCCTGCACTTCCTCGGTCCGGACATGCGGTACTTTGAAAACAATACGATCGTTTATCCGAAGGGGAATGCGCCAAGCGCACCGGAAGAATACGCGTCGAGTTTCGATCTGGAAGCGCTGCTCCAGACCCGGTTCCTGAAATCAGCCGACAATCCCATCCCCCGCCGCGACGTCATGACGACGGAACTGCTGAGCGCTTACCGTTTCCTCAAAGCCGCGGCGGATCAAATTCCGGCGGACAGGTCTGCGCTCGAAGCCGCGACGACCAGGCTCGCGCTCGCAGGCGACATTTTCAAATACACGCGCATCCTGACGGACGCCAACCTCCGAATCTTGAACAGCGGGACGTCCGGGATCTCGTACGACAAGGGAATGGAATTCACGTTCAACGCCCTGACCCAGGACGTGCACAAGCTTGTCGTGGACAATGACCAGGAGTTTGGACGTTTTGCGCTGGCCAATGTGACGGGCGTGCTTTTACCGCAAGTCGCCGGCGCCAAAGGCGCCATCCACATGCCGGGCGTGGATCAAGTCTATTCGGCCTCGCAGCAGCGCTACGTGCCAGCCCCCGCGGCTTTCGGCGGGCGCGATCTCGGACGTTTTTACGGCGACATGCTCCAGACCATGAAGGCCGTGCCCGTCTCTTCCATCCCGGGAGACCGCTATTATCCCGTGACGGCCAACCAATTCGCCATCGACATGGCCAACAGTTTCGAAAAGATCCAGGTCTGGCAGATGTCCGACGAGGAGAGAAGCATTTTACGCGACTACATCAGAGCCCTGCGTGCGGCCAAGGACGACGCCGAGCGTGCCGCTTACGCCGCGGACCTGAAGCGTTTCGTTCTTTCGCGCAACACCGTGCCGCGCGGCCTCCAGCTTCAGGTTTACCTCATGGAGGCGGAAGCGACGGCCGACACCGCGCGGAAAGGGGACGCGTACAAAACGAAGGTCGAGAATGCGGTAATGAAAGATGTCCTGGGGCCGTCTGAATACAAGCCGGAGATGTTCGTGAAGCTCCAGGCGCTCGAGCAGGCCATCGCCAGCACGGATCCATCCGTCAGCGAGCATGACCGGACCGTCTTCCTTTATCTTTCGCAAATGACCTACGACGAACTCGACCGGCTTTTCACGCAGCCCGGACAGACTTTGAAAGATCTGTGGGGACAGTGGCTGAAGAATTCCACGCTGGACAGGCACAGCCCGAAGGCGCCCATTCTGAATCCCGGCCATGAACGCGCGGAATTCAATCAGATCTTCAACATGGTGGTCGACTGGATCGCGGACGAGAAGGAAGAAAGGATCGGACAGAATCCCTGGCGCGCGAGGCTTACGGAACCGGGCGTGCGCCGCGACGCCGTTGCCGCGTTGAGCACCTTGGCGGAAGCGGCGGCTGCGGGCGGGAATCCGGGCGCCGGAACTTTTCAGATCAACACCATGTCCCCGGTGACTTCGGCCAACCCGCAAGTGCCGCAGCGGTACAAGGATGTCCTGGGAAAAGTTCTGGCCGGCGTGAACAGCGTGGGAGAGATCGCGGATCTCGCCGCGATGTGGAAAGACGAATTGCTCGCTCAGGCCACGCCGGTGCTCGTGCAGAAACTGGACAGCCTTCTCGCCGCGGATCGTGACGACGCCGTGGAACAGCGCCGCGCCTTTGCCGCATCGCTCACCCGGCGCAGCTGGATGCCCGGCGTCTGGGACTCGGTTTTTGCGCGGCTCATCCGCTGGCAATTTTTCGATCCGGACGACAAGCGTTTTTCGAATATCCGCGACACGCTCCTGGAGCTCGCTGCGAGCGACGACGCCCTTGTCGCCTATCAGGCTTTTGCCGTGGCCGGCGATTTCCTGAAATACACCACCGCGAATCCCCAGAACCTCGCCGACAGGATCGATGCCCAGAAATTCCTCGCGCAAATGGAAGCTGCCAGAATGAAAAAGTTCGGATCGGACAGCGCCCGTTACGGCTACATGCTCAGCCTGAATACGCTTTTGAACCGCTATCCGGAGCGTATCGTGCTCGAGCAAAGGCTCAAGGACCTGGCCGATCTCGCGGAATCCCTTTTCACGGCCGACCTGGCTTCGCAGCAAGCCGGCCCGGAGCGCGCCGCCGAGCTGAACGACTGGATTTACATCATGGCTTATAACTCGAGGATGGATCCCAAGACCGTGCTGCTGACGGACAACGGCGGACAAACGCGTTACGACCGCGCGGCGGAAAAGAAAATCGAACCGCGCGGTGCGGAAGAAGCGGCCGAAACCGCCCCGCACGCGGAACTGAGAACCAAGGTCGAACAGGTGCCGCTCGACGAGCGGAGGGCGCTGTTCCAATCCGGCTGGCGCGTCATGCTCGAGCGCGCGAAGGCCGTGCCCGCGCTTGCGGCAAACATCCCGCAGACGGCGCGCGTGTATGCCGCGGTGTTCCAGTCCCTGCAAAAAGCCAAAGTGGTCGGAGAGCCGGATTTCAACGCGGCGATCGACGATCTCTCGCGCATCTCGGGCCTTCCCAAAGAATCGCTGCTGGGCACGCCGGCCGCGGCGGTTCCTAAAAAGAGTCTGATGGACCTGATCCAGGCGCAGGAAGCAAGCCGCTTGTGGAATCTCACGGGCGCGGAAGAGCTGGAACTCACGGAAAGGATCGAGGATTTTGCGTCGGCCCCGGACGATCGCCAGGACGCGGCATGGGGAGACATCCAATCTTACGTGCTCGATTCGAACACCGTGAACCGGCTCATACGGTTGTCTTCATTGGTTCATTACCGGATGGTGTCCGGAAATTTCCCCGCGGCGCGCATCCACAGCGCCATCGGACGCATGGACAGGCTGCGCACCAAGGTCGGCGACAAGCAGCTCGCTGAAGCGGCAAAGCGGGCATCTGCCGGCGAAGCCGAAAACGACGATCTCACGATCACCTTCAAAATGGGCAACTTGCAAAACATCGCGGAAGCCATGTCCGATCCCGCGACCGGTATTTTTGAAACGGTCTATTATATCCGGATGCTCGACAGTTTTTTTTACGCCACGGGCACGGATAAGATGGCCCCCCAAAACATCGGGATCACTCTTGCCGGCCTGGTGGAGAAAGGGCTGGACAGCAATACCAAAGCGGCATGGTTTGCGCTTTACAACGCCGACGCGGTGAAGGCCAAGGCCTCGACGGTCGCGCGCGTGAAGCCGGTGGTCACCGAGGCGCTGCGTCAGCGCAAAATGACGACCGCCTTGAAAACGATCCTGGAATCCGACGAGGAATCCCGCTTCGCGGCCGTCGCGGAGCTTTCCAAAGCCATTTGGCCGCCCGGGTTGGCCGCTCCGGGCACGGCGGCACGCCCGGGAGAGCCTGTTTTTGCCGAGGCGCTCACGAGCATGAAGAAGGTAAGCGAAATCCTCCGCCTTGTACGCACCATCGACGAGCTGAGCGGAAGAGGGCTGTCTTACAATCCCACGCCCGTGCTGAAAGGGCTCGACGGCATGCTCGCTACCGAAGAGGGCGTGCGCGAATTCGAAGAACTTATCCGCGGGAACAACTGGGTGGACCTGCAGATGATCGGCCCGCTGAATTTCGCCCTCAATACACCGATCAGCGCGTACCCGCATTTCACGGCCGCGGTGCGCCGGCTTGCGACAAGCGGCGAACCCGCGCTCGTCATCGCGGCATTCAATATCATCATCAATTACCGGGAGCGCATCGCCTCCATGGAAAGGGCCGCCGGAGGTTCCGTGCCGGCCTTTGTCGTCACCATGCGCCAGGCCATGGACGCTTTCGCGCGCGACGTGTTCATGTCCCTGGTGCGCGAGTATGGATTCAGGGCGGAAATCTACCAGCCGCTTCTGTCCGATTTTTACGCGCAGCTGGTCAGGAATTTTCCAGACTTCGAAGACTGGATCCGGGACGCGGCCGCGGATGTCTTCCGCAAAGGACTGGAAACGTCCGACCCCGTGAATTCCGATTACGGCAGATTCGTCCGCACCATGGTCTCCGTCGCGGCGGCCAACGGACAGACAAGCGACCGCTTCCTGGGCGTTTCTCAGGGAGAAAATATTTTTGAGAGGATTCTGAAGGAGACGGCGCCCGGCACGGCCGCGGCATGGCGCGGGCGGTATGAAGAAATCCGCCTGGCGGAAAGAAAAAGGCTGGAAGACCCGCAGATGCAGAAAGACCTTTTTGCGATCGTGGGGCGCGCGGTGAGCCATTACGAAAAAATGCGTTCTCATTTTCCCGCGCGGTTCGAGGACGTGCTCCCGCAGCTCATCGAGCCGCGTTCGTACTCCTTTCATCCGGATCTCGCGGATCTCCAGGTCGCACCGGACAGCCTGCTTCGGGAACAGTTTTATCTTCAGTTCCTCCGCCACCAATACCTGAACCGCCTTCAGGGCGCGTACAGCAGCACGGCGCAGGCCGTGATGCGTCTCATCGGCCATGGGGCCGGCGTGACTTCCGATTATCTGATGAGGCTCAAGGATCCGTCGGGCGATGCGGCCAAAACTTACACGCTCAAGGCGGACGCGGCCGGGCGCACGCCGGGCGGCGTTCACAGCCTGTATTTCACGCCCATCGGCTACACCGCGTTTTCATTCCTAGGCCAGGAAGAAGCCAAACAGAAATACCGCCGGGAAACCGAAGCGCTGCTCACCAACATCGCGCGCCTTTACAAGACGCCCGGCATTTCCAAAGACGGCGTCGATTTCGGGAAGACCGCGGTCTTTTACGTCCTGCCGCTCGGCAGCGACAGGCACGAAGGCGAGGGCATGGCGAACATGCTGCCGGAAATCCAAACGCCGACGCTGCTTTTCAGCCTGCGTGAAATGGTGGAAAAATTCAACCGTGAAGACAACCGCAAGCTTTGGCAGAGCACCATGCCCGCGCATGAGGCCGCGCTGGAAAAAGTTTATGCCGCTTTGCCGCCGGGAACCCAGGATCATTATGGGCTGGCCCTTGAAATTGCCCAGAACGTGCTGCCGTTCCTGCGCACGGTCAACAACGGCGAAGGAAACGCGGCTCAACTGGAAGAAGTGAACGAGCGCCTGGACCTCGTCCGTCAGGCCGCGGACGTGATGCGCCTTTCGCGCGAACTGAGCCTGGCGCTGGAGCTGCCGCAGTCCCGCCAGATGCAGCAAACGCCCACGGCCGGGGGACAGACCGCGATCGAAGATCTCATCCGGAGCAACCTGGTAAATCTGAACGGCCTCGTCCAGGAAATCCTGCTTCCTCTGGCCGATGCCGGCACGGCCAAGCCCGCGGCCGCGATCCGCCAGAAGATCGGCCGCATGCAGCAGGACCTGCGCGACCTGCAGAACCGCCTGGATGCCCAGTTCGGCACGCAGCTTGGAAGTTATTATCAATTCTATCCCGCGTCGATGCATGCCTATTTCGATCCCGCGCAGGATAAATATGTGGACGACGACGCCCGCACTTTTGCGCTCGAAACGCAGCCGGATTATCACAAGGCCGCTCTCGACAAGATCGTGCGCGATTCCATGGCAGTCCCGGCCCCTGGGCCTTCCGCCAAACCGGAGCTGCGCATGAACGTGGTGGACGCGGCTTTCGTGGGGCCCGCTTATGCCGTGACCGCGCTCAACCGCTCGGCCGACCAGACGCTTTACCATCTGACACCGGGCGAGAAAAAGAACATCGAAGACGGCGTGGCGGCGGTCTACGCGGCGGGGGACGCGGGAGTCCGGGCACGCAGGGCCAAGGCGCTCAGCAATTATGTTTATCTCGGCGAAAACGTGGAAAGCAAGAGGACGTGGCTCGCCACCGCATGGAGAAGCGTTCCGATGCGGGGAGATTACAGCGCGGAGCAGCTGTCGGCCGCGCGTCCTTTCATCGGAGGCATCCTGCAGGCGCGCGAAGGCGGGCAGCCGGGCCTGGCGGGTATTTTGACGGGACTTCAAGTCATTCAGGAAGCGCTGGATCAGGGCGGGCTCACGGAAACGGAAAAAATCATCCTGGGCCACATGATGACCTATGAAATGACGTCGCTTCTCGCTCCCTCCATGCAGGACGGCAAAATAATCTTTCCCGAAATCCGGAATAAAAAGATCAGCTATTTTCTTTCCCTGGCACGCGAACATTTCCTGGTAGAGAAAGCCAATCCGCCTCCGGCCAGGCCCGAAGAACAGAGCCCGGACCGTAAACAGATTTTCAGGCTGGTGAGCCAGCTGGTTCAGAACAAGAACCTCGACGAAGGCGGCCGCAAACTCGCGTCCGACGAACGGGACGCGATGACCCGGACCTTGAAAGATTTCGCGGAGCAGTCCCAGGACCATCGTTACATGATCCTGGCGGCCATGGAAGGATTCAAAGACAGCGGCGGCACCGATTTTTTCACGCGCGCGCAGCCCGTTTTCGCGGCGGTGGCTTCCACCATGAATACGCCCGACGAAATCCTGATCTGGGGCGCGCATCTGTTTTTCCTCCGGATCAGCGACCCGGTGCGGCACGCGGCCATGCCCGTCGTCGAACGCCTGGATGCTCTTCTGGCCGACCCGGAGCAGGCCGCGAAGTTCAACACGATCCTGCGCGACAGTGTGTGGGCGCGCATTGTCTGGGGAGCGCTTTTCATGGGCAGGGAAGACCAGGTGGTGCGGCTCGGCAACCTCCGCAAGCTGATCTTCGAAAATCTCAAGTCCAAGGACAATATCCTGCTCGACCGGACCCTGTCGCTCATCGCCTTTCTTTTGTCGCAGGCCCAGGATAACAAGAAAAAGACGAAGCTTCGGGTTTACGTGCGGGAAATCGTCCAGGAGATGGTCAAGGCACACGGCACGGACATCGACAGCATTGCCGGCGTCATCGCCATCAATTACGCGGACAACGTGACTTGGAACCTTTTCCGCGATACGCTCGCGGAAGAATTCCGCAAAGCCGCGGCCTCGGGCGCCGTTCCCGATTATAAGAAAGCCGACCGCTGGATGCGGGCCCTGATCGCCGAGCACGGCAATCGCACGTCCGACGTTGCCGCCGAAATCGCCAAGGCCCTGGACCTTGATTCTAGCGGCCGTTCGATTTTCCAGCGCATCGTGGAAGACGCGGCCCGTCAAGCGCCGGCCGGAGAAAAGGCGCCGAAAAAGAAGAGCGCGGATTTCGATTTGAACGCTCAAGCCGTGCAGCAGGACCTTTTCATGATGGTGCGCAGCGTAGTCCGGCTTTTCGAAAAGGAAAACAACCGTTTCCCCGATTTCAGCGAAGTCCTCCAGAAGCTTCGCGATAACCGCGACGCGATCGACGGCTATCCCCCCACGGAAAACGCGGACCTGAATTCCGCGGACAGCGATTTTGTCCGGCAGTTCGAACTCCAATACGAGCGCCTCCGCTGGGAAAGGCGCCTTGACCATGTCCAGCTCATGGCCGGACAGCTGGCAACCGCCATCCAGGTCCTCCCGGAAGCCGACATGAAGTTCAATTACGCCGTGCGCATGAAAGTCGGCGACGGCTCCGCCGCGACCACGATTCTTATTCCCGTGGTTTATGTCGGGCCCGACGGCAGGATCAAGCAGATGGGCACGTATAACATGGGGCTGAAGGATTTTGCCTTTGAAAGCGATGCGGCCTCGGTGCATGAAGAGGAACTCGATTCCCTGATTTTCCTGAGCTCGAGGCTGCAGAACCAGCACGGTCTCGTCGAGCCGGTGGCCTGGGACAATACGGAATTCAAAGTGGGCTTTTTCGGGCCGCGCAGCGAACAGGCCGTGGACGTCACCAAGGTGCCGGCGCCGCTCAAGACCAACATCACGTTTGCCCGCCACGAATTGAATGGGGAGATCGGCAAAAAACTGCAGCTGCATCTCATGGATATGTGGGAGAAGATTTCCACCGCGGACCTCGCGGCGGTGAAAAAATTCAACCGCCGGATGGAAGGGCTGGAACGGGCTTACTCGGCCATGCTCCAGGCCCGCCTCTACAGCCGGCTCCTATACCAAAAAGGGCAGACGGATACCGCCGGCCCGGCCATCACCGACCAGCTTCTCGAGCGTTACATGGTCCCTCTTACCGAAGGCGCGGAGATGGACGCTCTTGACCGCGGCGTTTTGGAACCGGAAGAAGCGCGCCTTCGGGACCTTTTGCGCGCACAAAGCGATAATGCCTCCGCGCCGCTGCACGGTCTTTTGCCGGCCGATCCCGGAGGCTTCTTTTACGACGCCGCGGAAAAACGCTACCGCTCATTCGACGAAGCCGGAAAAATCGTGGATGAAGACCGGCACGAACTTCCGGTGCAGGTGCTGCGCGATACGGCCAAGGCCGAATTGCGCACGGCGGCGCCGGTTGATTACGAAGGCAGCCGGCAATTCGGCTACTGGAACGCCAACCGGCGCAAGACGCCGCATTGGAATCTCCAGGCGGAAGAAAAGCAGATCCTCGACCTGATCGTCAAGCGGCTCGTAAGCTCTAAAACGGACGCGGAACGCCTGCGGCATCTCCAAAGCCTTTATCGTTACATCCCGATGCATGACGGCCGCGAAGACGGCCTGGGCCGGGAAATGGTGTCCTCCATCCCGCAGAACAAAAGGATCGCGCGCAACTTTTATGCTTACGCGGCACTCGCGCGCGAAATCTATCAGGGCGATTACACGGTCGAGCAGATCAAAGAAGCGGACAGCCTGCTGGCCATGTTCAAAAGCCACAGCAAACCGGCCTCGGAACCGGTGCCCCTCGATATTTCGCCGCTGGTCTTCCTGCAGAATTTTCAAATGGTCGAGCAGGCGCTGCGGGACCTGCCGGAAGACATGGGCACGATCACCTGGAAAAGCGGTCTGTCGGTCATGTACCGGTCCTATCACGCAAACAAGCGCGAGGACGCGGCCGTCCTGCTCAGCGAAGCCAAAGAGCAGCTTACGCATCCGGACGTTTCGCGTTACGCGGGAAGCGTCGAAGAACGGCAAAAATGGCGGGACATCACCGCCGCGATCCAGAAGACCGATCTCGGACGAACCGTGGAGTACCGCCTTCAGCGGCTCCAGCCGCTTTTCAAAGACGCGTCCCAGAAGCAGGCGATCCTGGAAGGGCTTGCTTCGCTTACCGACGCGTGGAAGCAATATCCGGAAGCCGCGCGCTGGGCCATTTTCGAAATACTCAGCCGGGACCTGCGCGGCAAAACCTCGAATTTCGAAAATGCCGCGCTGGAAGGCTACAAGACCGCAATCGCTTTCCTCGCCGAGCGCGCGGACAGCGTCGATGAAATTTATCGTTATGCCGAATGGATGGCGGCCGCCTGGCCGACGAAGACGTTCGCGCTTCCTGCGTCTTACTATGCTCTCGGGCCTCTGCTGGATCGTCTGGAAAATCTCCTGGCGGCCGAAGAGCCGGCGGGCGGGACCCAGCACCGCGACGCTTTCCTGCGGCTTTTGGGATCCCGCATGACGTCCGCCCAGACGTGGGCTACGCTTCTCGGCAGCCATGCCGGCAAGACGGTCCTCGAGTATCCCACGCTGCGGAAAATCATCACGGAAGCCGCCGCAAGCGACAAGGGAGGCGTGGCCGCGCAGGCCTTTGCTTTGGTCCAATCCCGTTTCATCAATGAGTCCGCGGCCGCGGGAAAAAGGCCGATTGCCGAGGCGCTTGTTCCCGTCATGCTCGAAAAGGTGCTGGAGAAGTACGGTCTCGAGACGGAAAAATATTATTACCTGCTGCATTTGAACTATGTCGCGTTTCCCGACCCGAAAAAACTGCTTCCCGCCGCCCTGGAAAAAGAATTCCGCAAAAGATGGGACGCCGGCGAAACGCCCGATCCCCAAAAAGTGGAGCGCGTGCTGCGCGTCCTGGGCGTGCTGTTCCCGACGCAGACGGACGTAGAAGCGGAAATCAAGGAGATGCTCGGAACCGATGCCAAAGGCAAGAGCCGGTTCCAGAGAATTGCAGAAGCGCATGCTGGTGCGGCGCCGGTCTCCAGCCTTCAGTGGGACCTCCAGGCCATCGTGCGGACGGCTTCTGAGGACTTGGAAAAAGCCGAGAAAAAACGTCCCGAATTCGACGACGTGGCCGCGCTTCTTCAGCTCGAGCCGGAACGCTGGAACCGCCATCCTCAGCTGCGGGAAGAGTCCCTGACCGAAGGTTCCGGCCTGTATCAGCGCATCCAAGCCGCGTGGGAAGAACTGGAGAGGCAAAGGCTTCTCGAACGCTCCTTCCGCAGGCTGGGCCAGATCGTGCTGCTCATGGCCGAGCCGGACGGCAATTGGGGCTTTGACGTCGACGCCGAATGGCGCGAAGGGCTTGCGCCGGGCGAAGTGCCGCCGCATTATCAAATAGACGCCGTACAGATGGACCCCACGACGCACGCCATTGCCAAGGTCGGGCATTTTCCGGCGGGATTCATTCCGTACCGCGAAGACGCCGAGAGGCGGTTCGTGGAAGAAACGCTCGGGACTTTCGAACTCATGGGCAAATTGAGATCCGAAAAAGCCCTGACGACCCAAGTTCTGGCCACGCTGCTCTTTTTGAACCCGCGCATTGAGGACGTCAAGGCCACAGTCCTGGGTTCGAAATTCGATGAGCTCGATACCGCCGCCTATATTGCCCAAAACGTACGCCAGCCCATGATCAAGCATTTGGCTGTGCCGCTGCAGCAGGTCTATGCGGTGCTGCGCGAACAGGCCACGACGCGCGGCCAAGGCAATCTCACGCTCGACCAGCTCAAGGTCCTCGACGAAGCGCTCGGGCTTGCGCGCCTTTTCCTGAATGCGCACGTGCGCGAACTCTTCATCTACCAGACTCCGAATGCGAAAAGAACGAATGCCATTGCTGCGGAATTCGAGGTGGTTCTCAAAAGGATGGTGCTTGCGGCGGCGACGGGCGTCAATCCCGACGCGGACGCCACCCGGGACGGCTTTGCCAGCTCGAAGGAAAACGTGGAGCTCCTCAAACAGCAGTTGCTGCCGGCCCTTCGCGATACCTACGGCGGCCCGGAAGCGCTGGACACTTATCTCGACCTGAGGGCGGACAAATATGTGCCTTCGTCCCATAGGCCCGTGCCGCTCACGGATATTTCCAAAGCGCCGCGGCCGCAGACCTACGAAGCTTACAGCGAGGCCTTTAAGTTTTACGCGCGGGCGGGAGTAAAATATTGGAGCCTTTCGGGAGAAGAAAAAGCCCAGATCCTTTCACTCGTGCAGGCCCTGCTGTCCGCCGCGAACGACGCGGACCGTTCGAAGGCGGTTGCCGACCTGCGGTTTTACGTTTCCTTGAGCAACTCGCTCCCCAGAAAACATTTCGCACTGATCACGCTGCGTACGGAGGTCCAGCGCCGCGATTACGATTTCGAGGCGATCCAGAAAGCCCAGGGCGAGCTCGCCAAGGCCTTTCCGGATGATGCGAATAAAACCATCGAAGCCATTCTCTACGAAGTCAGCGTGCTCCTGCAGGCGGGCCGGGACCCATCGCTTTCCAGCCAGGAAAGGCTCCTGCTGCAGGCCAAAGCGGATTTTCACATGACCGTCGCCAAGAACGCGGAGAAAACCGCGGGAAGAGAAGCCGCCTTCCAGGAGTGGCTCGATAAACTGGATACCTCCATTCCTCTGGCCTACTACGGGAATGCGACCGTGGACGTCAATCAGCTCACGACTCTTCCCGGACTCGAACCGCTTTTCAAAAAAGCGCTCGCCGAAGGGCCGCAAGCCCTGCAGCCTTTCCTCCAGGAATCCTATGCGAACCGCATGGCGGCGATTCTCATGACGCTCGGCGCGCCGCCGGAAGTCCAGCAGCGGTTTGCCAGCGCGGGTCTGATTCAAGCTTCGCTTCAATCATTGAAATCCGCGAAAGAAGTTTTTGAGGCCTTCCAGTGGGTCATGACGCTTCAGCGCATGGGACGTCTTCAGTTCACCCCGCAAAATGCGGGCCTTTACAACCAGATCATGCAAACGCTTGTCAAAGGGCTGAACGAGGCGCTAAAAAAACCTTCGGAGGCGGAGGAGTTCCGGAAACTGATGATTTCAAGGGCCCACACGCATATTTTGATCATGTCACTCATCGAGTCCCAGACCCGGATGATCTTCACCGACGGCGGAGATCAATATGCGCCGATCAAGGATTTTTTCCTCGAAAGCGCCCGGAGCAGCGACCCGCGCGTCGCGGTCAAGGCTTTTGCCGCGATTCACCGGATCCTGGACAACTCGCGGCTCCTTCTGAGCCCGCGTTCGCCGATGCCGATTCCTCCGAAAGACAGGCCGAAGCTGGAAGAGATCATCCGCAGCCTCGAAGACTTCCTGCTCCTCATGTCGGCCGAAGTCTTCACCGCCTATGGGCCGGATTCGAGCCAGTATCACGCGCTTTTTTCAGAATTCGTATCGCTTCTGCCGCAGAATTTCCAAGGGCTGGTCTCGCTGGCCGTCCAAATCGCGCTTAAGAAGGACGCCTCTCAATATGCCCGTTTCTTCAGCGCGCTGGCGGCCCTGAAAGGGCTGAAGGCGGCAGACCGTGACGCGATTCTCGGGGTCAGAGGCGCAAACGAAACCTTTTTCCATTATGCCGTGACGCGCACCGAATTGCGCGGCGCCGAGCCCCAAGCCCCGCGGCCGGCCGCGTCCGCGACGTTGGACCAGGTGCTGGAACGCGCCGTGGCTTATCTGCTCCAGGAACGCGTCCCGTCTTCGATTTTCCGCGCGGAACTTCGCGACCTTGTGGCCGCGCGCGGCAACGAAGCCCTGGACGTGCTGGCCCGCCTCGCGGGAGCGGTCGAAACCGAAGCGTTCGCCCAGGAAGTTTTGTCCGCCCAGCTGCCGGCCTGGCGCGACCCGCGGATCATCCGCGCCATGCAGCGCATGACCGAAAGCCTCCGCAATCGCGGCCTTGGATTTTCCAGCCAGGCGTCCGACGTGGTGTTCGTGGTGCACGAGCTGCCGTCCTTGGACCTCATGCTCAGCATTCTGGAATCGCTGCCTGCCTTGAACATCCTTGTCGTCTGGACGCCGGCGGAAGGTTTCGACGGCCTGGACGCGGAGCGCGTGCGCGAGGTCGAGGCCCGGGCCAAACTTTTGGAAGACGAAGTGCACGACAATCTCGGCATGGACGTGAACGGGCGGGAAAAAAGGTTGCAGGTGCGTGTCCCAAAAACTCTGGCCCGCGCGGAAGACGTTTTGAAGACCGCGGACCGCACCCTCTACGATCAGGGCGGCACGGACCGCCGGACCGGTTCTACGGACGCCATCAAAGGCCGTGTGGTCTACATTTATCCCGAGAGCCTGCCCAGCCAGGCGCAATACGAAGAAGCCATGGGCACCGCCAAGACCGTGCGCTATTCGCTGGACAGCGGAGACCGTAATCTTTTCGGAAAGGCCTTCCTATTATTAAAGAGCGCCGCGGAAATCTCCGAAGGCACGCTGAGCACCCTTCTCCGCACCATCCTGGACGGCGAAGGCAAGTACACCTTCCAGGACGAACGCGTCACCGCCGACATGATCGCCGGCCTTCTAGTCCTCGATGCCGAAATCCAACAGCACTTCGCGCAGGCGGCATAAGCGAAGCCAGGCGGCGCATCCCGGACAGAACCATCAAGGTTCTGCCGGACAGTCCCAGCGCAATGGGCGCTGGGGCAGGCGGCGTAACCATCTCCAGAGGCATGCCCTCGCTGCCGATACTCTAGGGCACGATAACTCCTGAAATCGGAGATTTTTCATGCCCTATCTCAGCCAGCCCCAGCTCGAAGCCATGGGCTTCAGGAAGCTGGGCAAGAACGTCAAGATCAGCGACCGCGCGAGCGTCTACGATGCCCCTCAAATGGAAATCGGAGACCACGTGCGCATTGATGATTTCTGCGTGGTCTCGGGCCGGATCGTTTTCAACAGCTACATCCACATCGCGCCGCTTTGCCTCGTGGCCGGGGGCGAGAAGGGGATCGTCTTCGACGATTTTACGGGCATGGCCTACGGCGCTTTTGCCTTCACGCAATCGGACGATTACACCGGCAAGACGCTCACCAATCCCACGGTCCCCGACGAATACAAGAACGAAACCAAGGCCCCCGTGCATTTCAAAAAACATTCCGGCCTCGGCGCCAAGGCCATCGTGTTTCCGGGCGTCACGCTCGCGGAAGGCACCGCGGTCGGGGCCATGGCGATGGTGGTGCACAGCACCGAGCCTTGGGGAATCTATGTCGGCATTCCGGCCCGGCGCGTCAAAGAACGTCACCGAGATCTCCTTGAACTCGAAAAAAAATTCCGCTCCCATCCCGTTTAACAAACCCCATCTTTCCGGCAAAGAGATTTCCTTCATTGCCGAAGCGGTCGCGGCGGAAAAGCTCGCGGCCGAGGGCGATTTCACACGCCGCTGCAATGCGTGGTTCGAAAAGCGGCTGAGCGTCAAAAAATCCCTGCTCACGCATTCGTGCACGGCCGCGCTCGAAATGGCGGCCCTCCTGGCCGGGGTCGGGCCGGGCGACGAAGTGATCCTGCCGTCTTTTACCTTTGTCTCCACCGCGAACGCTTTCGTGCTGCGCGGCGCCGTGCCGGTCTTCGTCGACATCCGCGCGGACACGCTCAATCTGGATGAAAAACTTGTCGAAGAGGCCATCACTCCGCGGACCAAGGCGATTGTCCCGGTCCATTACGGCGGCGTGGCCTGCGACATGGAACGGATCCTGGACATTGCCAAGCGGCGCGACTTACGGGTGATCGAGGACGCGGCCCACAGCATTCTCGCGACTTATAAAGAGCGTCCCCTGGGTTCCCTCGGCGATCTCGGCTGCCTGAGCTTTCATGAAACCAAGCCGATTACGTCGGGACACGGAGGAGCGCTTCTTATTAATAATGAGAGCTTGAGAGAACGCGCGGAAATCCTGCTCGACCGGGGAACCGACCAGGCGCGTTTCCTGCGCGGCGAAGTCGATCACTACACCTGGCAGGACATGGGCTCCTGTTACGCGGCCAGCGAAGTGACGGCGGCTTTTCTCTGGGGTCAGCTGGAAATCGTTGAGGAAATCATCCGCAAACGGATGGCTGTGTGGAATGCGTATCACGAAGCGCTGCAGGCTTTGGAAGCCCAGGAGCGCCTGCGCAGGCCCGTCATCCCGGCCGCGTGCCGGCACAATGCGCATGTGTATTACGTTCTCATGCGCTCGGCCGAAGAACGCACGCGCGTCCTGAAAAAAATGCGTGACGAAGGCGTGGCCGCCGCGTTTCATTATGTGCCGCTGCACAGTTCTCCCGCGGGCCGGCGTTTCGGCAGGGCAAGCGGCCCGCTTTCGGTGACTTCCGACGCAGCCTCGCGCCTCATCCGCCTGCCTCTGTGGATCGGCGTGGATGCCGGCCGCGTCCTCGAGGCGCTGCGGCGCGCGCTCCCGCCGTAAAAGCCCATGCGAATCCTGCATTTTGCAAACGATGAAAAATTCATGCCGCTGGTCCGGAGCCTTTACGAAGAGGCGTTTCCGGGCGGGAACACATTCCTTTTCTGCGAACATCCTAAGCTTCCTCTGGAACCTTCGCCCGAACTGCCGCGCACGCGCACGGTGCCGCCGTCTTATTTCAGCTCCGAAGAATTGAGGCAGGAAGTCCGGAATTACGACGCTGTGGTGATTCACGGCATGCTGGCCGCGTTCGCCAGCGCGATCAAGAGGCTCCCTCCGGAAATCCTTGTCGTGTGGTGCGGCTGGGGATTTGATTATGCGCATCTTCTGACGGGCGGCAAGGAAGGGCTGTTGCTGCCGGACACTGCGCGGATTTGCGCGGACCTCCGGAACAGCCGGCGGAATTTGAAAGACTGGCTGAAGGCCCTGCTTCGCCTTGCGAAACGGGCCGCAGGCTCCCAGGCCGTCGGCGAGCCGCTGGTTTCCGTGGCTGGCCGGATCAACGTCTTCAGCGTTTTGCCGGTCGAAGAAGAGAATGTGCGCGGCGCCTTGCCTGCAATGCGGGCGATTTATCACGGCTTGCCGTATCAAACGACCGAGGATGTTTTGGAAAAGGGGCCTCCCCGCATGATGGGAAATGACATCCTGCTGGGCAATTCGGCCGCGGCTTCGAACAATCACGTCGACGCGTTGAAGCTCCTGCGGGAAACGGCGCAGGACCGGAACGTGATCGTGCCGCTGAGTTACGCGGATCCCGGCGGGCTTTATACGGCCCGGGTAGTTGAAGAAGGCGCGCGGCTTTTGGGAGACCGCTTCAAGCCGCTTACCGCATGGATGCCCATGGAACGTTATTTCGCGCATTTGTCGAACTGCGGCATCGTCATCATGAATCATCGCCGCCAGCAGGCGCTCGGCAATATCAGCGCCGCCTTGTACAAGGGAGCCAAGGTTTTTCTTCGGCCCGAGAATCCGGTTTACCGCTGGTATCTGGAAATGGGCATCAAACTTTTTCCCGTCACGGAGCTCGAGCAGCCGTCACCCGCGGCCTGGCAGGGCCTCGGCGAAGGGGACAGGGAGGCGAACCGCCGGATCGTCGGCGAATTCTGGAAACGCGGCCGCGCGTTGAAAGCCATCCGCGATCTCGAATCCCTTCTCAAAACCCGCCGTTAGACCCTGTTGATATTATTTTATAACCATATATAAATAAAAGACTTACAATTAATTTTTGACGTGGATTGTAGATTGCTTTCCGGACAGGCATACTTTGTCTTGAACCCTAAAAAGACGGCATCAGAACTGTTCGGAAGCAAGCTTGATGGAAACCGATACGAAGATCCGCGAGTCCAAGATCCTGATCGTTGATGACGACATCAACATCGGGATGATGCTCGAAGAGACCCTCAAAGAGAATGAATTCTCCATGGTGCGGTACATTTCCGACTCGCGCCAGGTCGTCGAAGTCTTCAAGGAATACAAACCCGATCTCATCCTGCTCGATATCCGCATGCCGTACGTCGACGGCTTCCAGGTCATGGAACTGCTGAAAGAATTCCGCCAGGTTTCTTTCGTGCCGGTTCTTGTCCTCACCGCCGAAGCGGACGAATCCATCTGCGTGCGCGCCCTCAGCGCCGGCGCCACGGATTTCCTGAACAAACCCATGAAAGTCACGGAGACTCTGGTTCGCATCCAGAATCTTTTGAAAGTGCGGCAGCTGCAGAAGGAATTGGAAAACAAAAAAGAGTTCCTGGAAGTGAAGGTCAATGACCGCACCGAGCAGCTCAAGCAGGCCGTGAAAGAAATCGACGCCATGCACCAGCAGGTGAAAGAGGCCTACCTCGAGACGATTTACAGCCTGACGCGCGCCACCGAATACAAAGACGAAGAAACCGCAAGCCATGTGAAGCGGCTCAGCCTTTATTCCGCCGCGCTCGGCCGCGCCGCGGGCCTCAGCGAAAACGTCGTCGAGCTGCTGCTTTATGCCAGCCCCATGCACGACATCGGCAAGATCGGAATCCCGGACAAAATCCTTTTCAAAGGCGAGGCGCTGACAGAAGAAGAATGGAAGATCATGAAGAAGCATCCTGAGATCGGCTACGACATCCTGAAAAGCGCGCATGCGCCTGTTTTAATTCTCGGCGCCTCCATCTCACTCCATCATCACGAGCGCTGGGACGGCTCCGGTTATCCGCGCGGTCTGAAAGGGGAGCAGATTCCCATTGAGGGCCGGATCCTGCAGCTCGTTGACGTGTACGACGCACTGCGCAGCAAACGGCATTACAAGCCGGCCTTCGATCATGAGAAGGCCTGCAAGATCATTCTGGAAGGCGACGGCCGCGTCATGCCCGGACATTTCGATCCCAAACTCATCAATATCTTCAAGACGACGCACATGGAATTTTGCCGCATCTTCGAAGAAAATAAACACTAAGCCGCATTAGACAAGCCCGCCCGAATCCCTATAATGGAGCGTCCTTTCTTCCACCGTCTGTCATTCCGCCCGGAGAGGCGATGAGCGAATCGAAAAAAGTTAAAGCCGCGGTGTTTTACCTCGGCTCGTTCGTGCAGGGGCTGTGCCTCATTCTTCTCCCGGGCTCCAGCTTTGTCCTGAAATCGCCGGATTTTTCCGGGATCACGGACCCGCAGTACGGCCTGGTTTTTCTTCCTATGGTGCTGACGGCCGCGGCCTGCACGCTGGCCTTTGCCCGTCTCGAAGCCGTGTTCAAAAGGCCGCGTCTTTTTTACGCGGGCTATTTCGCGAATCTTCTCTTTCTGATTTTCCTGGGCCTGGTGCGCCTGACCCCGCATCGCAACATGGCAAGCTTCGGCCTTCTGCTCACTGCCAATTTTTTCCTCGGCCTGGGCTTCGGCCTTTTTTTCACGGCCATGAACCTCTACATCGTGGATCTTTTTTCCGCGCGGCGCGACGCGCTCCTGGCCGGAATGCATGCTTTTCTCGGCATCGGCGCCGCGGTATCGCCGCTTCTCGCCGGCCATTTTATCCGGCAGGGGAATTGGCCCGCGTCCGTCTCGGTCACGCTTCTCGCGCTGATTCTCGTGGGACTCGCCTGCCGCCTGACGCACGCTCACCGCATGGGGCCTTTGTCCGGCATCGTGTCCCGGCCGCCCGTGCCTCCGGGGCCCTTTCCGGCCGGCGCGCGGCTTTTCCTCGTGACGGTTTTTTTCTACGGCATCGTCGAATCCACGATCGGCAACTGGTCCGTGACTTACCTGAATCAGGACAAAGGATTTTCCGAAGGCGCGGCGCTGGCGTGCCTGTCGGTTTTCTGGTTCTCTTTGACCGCGGGGCGCCTGGCCGCCGCTTTTTATGCCGCGCGCTTTGAGCCGCTGCCTCTTTACCGGATCTCGCCGTTCCTGATCATGGGGGCATTGGCCGCAAACCTGGCCAACCGCGAGGAGGCCCGCGTACTCTTGATCTACGCGGCGACGGGCTTCGGATGCTCTTACTTTTTTCCGCTCTCGATCAGCCTTTCCACGCGCTTTTACGATCGCTGGCGCGACACGCTGGCCGGCGGCTGCGTGGCCGCGCTCATGCTCGGCGTGGGCGTGGGCAGCTCGCTCGCCGGATTTTTGAGGGACAGGGGATGGATGAACCTGGACCAGACTTTCATGGCGGCCCTAGGCTGCGCCGCCGTCGTGGCTGTTCTTGCCTGGATCCTGAGTACAAGCTCCCGTCCCGCCTGAGCTTCGAGCGTTTTCCCCGATGTCACACGCTTTCCGGGGCAGGATTTTTCCTTGACATCAGACAAAATCTGAATAAGATTCTGTCCTATTAGTCATGAATCTGAATAGTGCCGTTCGCGGCGAATCCCTCAAGGA
The DNA here is from genome assembly GCA_035495615.1 of Verrucomicrobiia bacterium. Lineage (NCBI taxonomy): Bacteria > Pseudomonadati > Verrucomicrobiota > Verrucomicrobiia > Verrucomicrobiia bacterium. The sequence goes on from DATJFP010000006.1 coordinate 26,848, forward strand.
GCAAGAAATGAAAGTGTCCCGTTTTCTTAAAGGTCTCACCGCAACCGCTGTTTTCATGGTCGGAGTTTTGAGCGCCGCCGAGGCCCATACCCGCTACTATACTTTTACCGAACAATACCGCACGATCCCGCAGAACCAGTTTGAAATCGAACAGTGGACCAAGCTCGACGTTCCCAACCGCCACGCTACGAATGAAAACAAGTGGAAATACCAGACCGAGCTCGAGTACGGCATCACGGACCATTGGACGATCGCGCATTACGAATTCTGGGAAACCCAGAACGTGATCGGCAACGACGACGCCACCGGTTATGGCGGTTTCAAATTTGAAACCAAATACCGCATCGGCGAAAAAGGCAAGTACTGGGTCGATCCGTTGGTTTATCTCGAATGGGAAACCGAGCCGGGAGAAAACAATCCCAACACGATCGAAGGCAAGATCGTCCTCTCCAAAGATCTCGGCGATCTGAACGTGACCTACAACCAGATCCTGGAATCGCAGCTTGGCGAAGACGGCCGCACCGAGCCCGAGTTTGCGTTTGCCGCGAGCTACGCGGTGCCCGGCGGCTTCCGCCCGGGCGTGGAATTCACCGGCAATTATTGGGAACCCGGAACGCGCCGCAATGAGCTTGCGCTTGGGCCGTCCCTGGCCTGGGAAGGCAAGTACTTCTGGCTCGCAGGCAGCGTGGTTTTCGGAATCAATCATGCCGCGGACGATGTCCAGGCCAACGTGGTGGTGGGAGTTCCTCTCTGATGAAATCGCTGAGGCGCTTTTCTCGTTTTCTTTCCGCGGCCGTGATCGCGGGCGCGTTTTTCGCCGCGGCGCCGCTGCAGGCCGCGGCCTCGAAGCCGGCCCTTTTTCACAAAGGCATGGATTGCCCGGTCATGCCCGGGGAAAAGGTGAAGGAAAAATTTTACGCCGACTACAAAGGCCAGAGGATTTACCTCTGCTGCCGCAGCTGCGTCCGCAGCTTCAAGCGTAACCCGGAAAAGTATCTCGCCCGAATGGCTGCTGCGCAGCACTCGTAAGCCGTTTTTCTCCTCATCCTGAGCGCATCCCAAACCCCCAGGACCGCCGCCTAGCATTCTTGATCACCTGCAATCAAGCCCGCATTCGCGCCTTCCTTAATTTGAGAAAAGCCGCCCCTGCGGGTACCTTTTATCAAACCCGGCGCAACGGCCAAACGGGTTTGCGTGACCGGATGACTTTCTTCTCCTACAACCGTCGCCGCGCTCCTCGACAAACGGCCCTTTTCTTGCTATTTACCTTCGGGCTTTTGCAAAGTCCGCCTCCGGTCCGCGCGTTTTCCGCCGCGCCTTCTTCTTTCTCGATCCCCATGGAACTCGGCACCGTGGAAGAATCCGTCCAGCGCCCCGGCGCCAAAACGATTTTGTATCTCCAGGACGCGCACGACTGCCTCGAAGCCCAGGAAAATATCGCGAAGATCATCGGCGGCCTGGTGGAAAAGGGGGGTGTCCGCACGGTTTTCGAAGAAGGCTACGAAGGCCCCGTTCCCACGGATGCTTATTTCCAAAGCATCGCAGCGCCGCTCAAACGGCAGGTTTCTTACTTCCTCATGGACAGGCTGCGCCTCAGCGCCGCGGAATACGCGCATGTCAACCGATCGAGCGATTTCAATCTCATTGGAGCGGACAATGCCCGTCTTCACGCGGAAAACATCGCCTGGTACCGGAAAAACGCCGCGCTCCAGAGCGGCGTGCGCGAGGATCTCTCGGCGCTCCAGGAACAGGTCCGGAAATTGATGAAGAAATTTTATCCGGAAGAAGCGGTGCTGTGGGTGCGTATGCGGGACCGTTTTCACGCCGGCGAGATGGAGCTGCTGGAGTACCTCCAAAGCACGGACGCCCTTTTTGCGAAACAATTTCCCCGCGAGGAAATGGCCGCGCGCTATCCGCGCCTTTCGCTCGTTCTGGAAGGGAAAACGCCTTCTCCGGAAGCCCTGCGTAAACTCGAAGATATCGAGGCTCGGGACTTTTTCACGGAAATCGAAGCGTGGGAAACGGCCATCGCCGGAAATGTTTTGACCGGCGCGGAACAAAAACAGATTTTCGAATACCATCGCGATCTGGACCTGCTGGCGCGCCTCTCGGAAGTCAAAGTGTCGCCGCTGGAATTCGAGGCCTCGAGTGCGGCGCTCGAAAGGCTGCGGACGCAGGCGTTCGCGGATTTCACGGCGCGCCTTCTCGGCCAATCGGTCGTGCTTTCCAGCAAATGGGAAGGCCTGGTTACCGCCGCTTCCGCGTTTTACCGGACCGCGGAGAAGCGCGATGAAGCGCTGCGCGGCAGGCTCGAAGCTTTCAAGCGCGGTCCCGCGCAGTCGGCCGTGATTGTCTTCGGCGGCTTCCACAAAAACAACATCAAGCGCCTCCTCGAAGAACTCGGCTTTTCTTACCAGGTCGTCGCGCCGAAGATTTCCGGCTCCGACGCCGTCCATGAAAATTATTACCGGCAGCTGATGACGTCGCAGGAAAGCCCGTATGATTTCGAAAAGGCCGCCACGGCCGTGCCGCCAGAGCGCATGATCTCGATTTTCAGTCCCGCCCAATTCCAGACCGTCCAGCTTCCCGCGATCAAGGCCGCCCTGGCCTTGGAAGCTTCGAAATCCGAATTGCGTGCGGACGAAACTCCCGAAGCAATCGAGCAGACGAACCGGGGCGTCATTCTCGAAGCGCGCGGGATGCTGAGAGCCATGCAGGACTACAGCGATGAGCATTTCCCCCGGCTCAACAGGCTTTCCGGGCGAGAACGCGACGACAACGAATGGCGTTTTGTTCTGTACGGGCATCTGTATGTTTTTCTGGAGATTTTTTCGAGATACCGCTTCGTTGGAAGGGACGGCAAACGGTACAAGGTCAGCGGGGGCGTGATCACGCGCTCGCTTTCCGGCGACGAAGAGCTGACTGTCGTGGTGAATTTAAGCTATGAAGGCCAGCATGCGGCGCAGTTGAAATTCGAAATTTCCATGGCGGGCGGCTTCAGCGTGACACCGGCGCTGTTCGTCAAGCCGGAGCATGCGGCCAACGGCCTGGGCGCGCAGGCCTACGCGCTTTTGCGGGAAATTACTCCCGCGGGGATGCTTATGGAGCTGAACGGAGACATCCAGAATATCCCGACGCTCGTGAAGCTCGCCGCCGCTCTGCCGCCGGAAGCGCGCGCTGAAGTGCAGCCGATCCTGGACAAATACCAGGCGCTCCTGGAAAAGGGGGCCGATACGGACAAGCAGCCCGAAAGAACGGGGCAAATGCAGGAGTCGGAAGCGCTGGCGAGAAATCTCGCCAAAGCCCTGCGCGCGGGACACGTACTTCCCGAAGAGATCGTTCGCTCGACGAAACTCGCGCAGGCGCGGCTGAAATATTTTTCGCCGGACCTCGAGTTGAAGAAAATCGAATCCCCATACAGCCTGCCCGGCTACGTCAGCCGTTACACCGCGCCGCAGGACACGCCCATGCCGGACACCGCGATTTCCCGCGGAAAAATCCTGGCGGTCAAAGAAAAATATTTCAAGAGCGAACTGCGCATGGTGGCCGGCATGAAGGCGCTCATCAAAGAGCAGCGCATGCTCAATCCCGGCTTTAAAGATGAGTCGCTGACCAAGTTCAATCTGACCGGTATTTCGGCCTGGACGAGTCATTTTCAGTTCGAAGAATCCGCGCGCCGCATGCTCGAGGCCGATATGGAAAAACGGATCGCGCAAAAAATCGCGCAGGGCGACCGGTCCATGACGTTTGCCTCATTCGGCCTGGGCCTTCCCATGATCGAACCCCAGGACGTCCTGAAAAGCTTCTACACGGTGCTGAAAAGCCCGCGTTTTGCCGCGGCCGGCGAAAAGCCGTCGGGTTGGAAGGTGCGCTATTACGGTTTCGATTCGCAGGCGCTTTTGATTTATGCCAAAAGGACTTTTGACGAACTGGAAAGAGGGGAGAGACTGGCGGACATCGGCCTCGAAAAATCCGAGTTTGTGACGGGCATGCTCAAGGCGAAAGCGGTGAAGATCAACCTGTATGATTATGACCAGATGCGGCCCCTCGTGCGCCATGCAATGGGAAAGAGGAAAGCCGATTATCTTTTCCAGCGCAACGTCAGCTATGCCAACAGCCATGCCGCTTATTTGAAGTCACCGTCGCCGGACGACTTGCACTATCTGGCGACGGCCTATCTTTCCACGCGCAATCTTCTTCTCGCCGCGGCCAAACCCGGCACGCGGTATATCCTCGAAGCCACAGAGTCTTCGACGATTTTTGGATTTATGGGACTCACTCCCATGGACGCCAAAGACCTTCTGCCGGACTGGAAGCCGGAAAAAGAAGAGTCGTCGCGCAGTTACGGGATGTATTGGGTGGGGAATCCGGAAGCGGTCCTGCGCTCCGAGAAGAAGCGGACGGCGGCGCGCGATTTTTATGCCGCGATCCAGCGGGCTTCGGGACATTCTGAGCTCCGCTTCGATCCCGGCCTGGGAGATATCGACCGCGCCTTGAAACGTTTGAAAACGCCCGTGGCCGTCTATCTCGATTACCAAGACCTCTCGGACCGTTTCTGGGACCGGGATAGAAACGCATGGAACGCGCAGGGGCTGGAGATTTTCACGATGGCTTACCGGTATCACGAAAAAGTAAAGCTGGTGATTTACGGCGCGGACTTGGCCGATGCGCGCCTGAAGCCTTTCCGCGAATTGAGCCGGCGCTTCCGCAATGTGTGGATCCTGTCGCAGGGCGGACAGGCGGCTTTCGACGAGACGCGCGGGCTCCGGAGTTTCCAGAAGGCTGTCAGCGTCCATCTTTCGAAAGATAATGCGCGGGTCCGCGCGGAATTTCTCAAGCGGACCCAAAGCGATCTTTATTTCTTCCGGTATGCTTCGGCGGACGCGGAGGCGGGACTTCTGGCCGCGGCGCTGCTTTGGACCCAATATGAAGAAGCTGGCCGCGTGCTGCCGGGAATCGGGCGGGATTCCCAGGGCTTTTTGACGATCGTCGACGACGCGCTCCGCGGCCTCGTGAGGGAATTCGAAGCGCGGCTTGTCGTGTCCATGGCGGCGTAAGAGACAGCGGATTTCCTTCCTGTGATAGAATAGGCCTGATGCGATTGGCCCAAGGCCGCGCAGAAAAGGAAACCATGACCGAAACATTCCTCTACCATCCGCCGCTTGTCCATTTTCCCATCGCTTTTTCATTCCTGGAGTTTTTACTCCTCGTCCTGGGCCGCGTCAAAAAGAATGACGAATATTTCCGGTTCGCTTTCCTGACCTTCGTGCTCTGTCTCCTGAGCCTGCCGTTTGTGGTCGGCGCCGGATTCGTGGATCTCGGAGGCTTTGCCGGGCTGCGCAATGACCGGGTCCAGAGGCATGTCTTTTCCGCCCTGACCTTCGCCGTGATCAACCTGATCCGCATTCCCCGCTGGCGCCAGGCCCGGCAAAATCCGGGCGCTTCCTGGGCAAGCCTTGCCGCGGGGGCCGCGGCCTCGGCCCTTCTGGCCGGCTTGACGGGCTATTTCGGCGGATTCCTGATCGATTAGTACGGACAGCGGCGGTTCTAGCAATTACCTTCATCCGGAATCAGCCTCGCGTTTATGTGCGCTCGCCCTTGAAGAGCGCCGCGGCGCGGGGTATTTTTTTTCCAAACCCGCCCGCATCAATTTTCCAGCCGGGTTTTTTTGAGTCATGGCGAAACGTCTTCCAACCTCAGCCGGCTCAAAAGGGGACAAGACCTCTCTTCCTTCTTACTCCGAGACTTTTTCAAAGCCCGCGGCTTCCTTTCTTTTCTCCCACGATCAGCCCTTTTCCAATCCAGCCTTTCCGGCATCCTTCCCAACCGCCGTGCTGGATTGGAAGAGGCTGGCAAGGGATGTCACGGAAGCAGGCGCGGCTGCCGATATTTAAGAGCATCTAACAAAGTCCCTCGGAAGGAACCATGAACCTCATGTTTCGGACATTTTGGATCTGGCTGGCCGCGTGCCTGGGAAAGAAAAGGGGCATGCTCGAGACGTCGGTGCTGCCCATGACCGTTCTGCCCAACGATCTGGACATTTTTTTGCACCTCAACAACGGGCGCGCGCTGCAGGTCATGGACCTGGGCCGCTTCGACCTCATCCTCCGCAGCCCGCTCCAAAAAGCCATGAACGAAGGAAAATGGACACCGGTCGTCGGCTCGACGCTTGTCCGGTACCGCCGGCCCATGCATCTCTTCGACCCCTACCTGCTCAAAACCCGGATCGTGTGCTGGGACGAGAAATGGATTTACCTGGAACAGCGGCTGGAAAGAAAGGGCGATGCCGCGGTCGTCGGATTCATCAAAGGCACTTTCGTCGGAAAAGACGGCGCGGTGACTCCCGCCGAAATTTTCGCCGCGGCCGCGCCCGGTCTCTCTTCTCCTCCGGTTCCGGATTTCATCCTGCGCTGGAACGAAACCGAATTTCTCGCGAAAAAGAAAAACCCCGACTAAGTTTTTCCTGCGTCCCGCCGATACATCCTTTCAATCTTTATAAATTGTCTTATTTTTTTCGGGACCATGAGAAATTTTTTCCTTAGTTGTCTGCTCCTGTCCCTTTTTATTCCGCGCGCTGCCGGCGCGGACGAAGGCATCAGCGAAACGGACGCATCCTATCTTAAATTGATCGAAGCCGCGGCATTCCAGGGCTTCGAGCGCATGGTGGACCCTGCCACCGGCCTCCCCGTCGACGTGGCGGCCGTGGCGCAGGGCGGCCTTGTCCAGCGTCCGCGCGACACCGTTTTCTCCAAAACTTCCCCCGGACACATTGCCCTGCGCCTCTTCCAGCTCGTGCTCTCGAAGGAACGAGGCTATCTGACCGAATCGGAAACCTACGACCGCGCCTTCCTCATCCTCGACACCCTGGAAAGCATGGAGACCTATGAAGGCTTCCTTTATAACTGGTACACGCTTTCCGAAGATCCCCACCGGTCGCTCCGCGTCACGCTGAACCGGTTCGTCCCTTTCGAGCAAAACGGGCTTCTCGATGCGTCGCTGATGACGCTGGCGGGCGCGTACCCTGGCACGCCTCTGGCGCGCAAGGCCGCGACGCTCGTGGAACAGCGCCATTATGATTTTTTCCTTCCGAAAGAGGGGGACCGCTCGCTGCTGAAAAACGGTTTCGACGCGTCGTCCGGCAAGCTGTCGGAAGAAAATCATTTGTGCCTCAATGATCCCGGCCGCGTCGGAGTTTTTATCGCGGTGCTGAAAGGTGACGTGCCTCCGGCCGTGTGGTGGGCGCAGGAGCGGCTGGTGAAGCCTTACAAGGCGCGTTCCGGCGAGGAAATCCCGGTGATCATTTCGTGGACCGGCGGGCTTTCCGATTTCCTGCTGGCCGACGAGATCCTGGGCGGCGACAGGATTGCGCCGCTTGCCTTTGGCAGCAATGCCCGGAACGTGCTGAAAATCCAGAGGGACTGGGCTTCGCGCGTTTCCGACACCGGGCTTTGGGGATTTTCCGAAGGCCAGGTGCCCGAGCAGAACCGGTATGAATCCGCAGGCATCCCGCCGATCGCGCATCAGGACGATTCCGCGGATTTTGTCGTGCCTTATGCCACGTTTCTCGCGCTTCGCTACACTCCGGCGGAAGCCCTGAGAAACCTGAAGGCTATCATGCGCCGGTATCCGGCATGCCTGGGCAGGACTTACGGGTTTTGCGGCTCGCTCGATCCCGTGACCGGCATCGTGAACCGCAACATTCATGCGGGCGACAAGGGCATCGAAGTCCTGGCGCTGGGCAATTATCTCAGCGCGCTCGAAGGAAAAAAACAGACCGCGGATTATCTCTGGGCCTACTTCCGGGAAAAAGGATGGGAGAGAAAAGGCATGATGCTGCTCAAGGGCGAAGAAAAACATGCGGCTTTTCGCCAGGTTCGAGGCGTTTTGACCCCGGCCAAGACCGCGGCGGAACCTTCGCCGGCGCTCGATCTTCTGGCACGCACCCGCGACATCGGAACATTTTATGATCCCGACAATGCCAAGGCCTCCTACGACGTGGACGGCCGCGGGGACGGCAGGAAAACGCTCCGCGTGCGCTATGACGTGCGCCGGCGCTGGACTTATTCGGGCGTGTACATGAAATTCCCTGATCTCAATGCCGGAGCCTTCCAGGCGTTGCGCTTTCTGATCCGCGGCAGCGAAGACAAGGGATTCCCGAAGAGCGTGAAAGTGGAAATCAAATACCGCGGGAAAAGCGTGCAGTTCGAACGCGTGCCGCTTACCTCGAGCTGGCACAACGTGAAAGTGCGTCTGCCGCAGGAAAACAAGGCCTTTGACGAGATCGTGTTCGTCTTCGAGAATTCCGTGGCGGGAAAACACCCGCGCGGGGAAGTTTTGATTCAGTCGCTCAGCGTGAGCTAAGAGCACCTGACAAAACCCCGCTTGGCTGAAAACTCGCATGCCTGCGGGCTTTTTCGTTGCGCCGGCCAAAAAGTGCTCAGCGTACTGCATTGAGTACGCTTCCGCGCTTTTTGCCCGTCGCGTCTCGAATCCCTTTGGCCTGCGAGTTTTCGCTCTAACCAGGATGTTGTTAGTCGCTCTAGATCGGGCCGTAGGCCAGGCTTCGCACGATGAAGAACATGCCCAGCAGAATGCCCAGCACGCCGAGCAGCGTGAATCTTTTGCGAGGGCCGGGGACAGCGCGGTTCAGCACGGATTCGGCCGGGACGCGGGGATTGTAGTAAACGGGAACGGAAGTGTTGGGCGCGTAGGTCACGGAATGAGAATCGCCGTTTTGTTCCGTGTAATCGATTTCGAGGCCCTGCGGCGTTTCCAGGACACGATCGTAGGGCCCGCCGCTCAGGAAGACCTTGTGGCCCGTGTATTCCTTGCCGCTGGCGGTGTAACGGTATTCGACGTGAGGAAGCGCGGCTTCACCCTTCTTCTCGACCGCAGCCGTGATCAGCGTGCCGGGCGCCTCGGTCCACGTCTTGACGAAATCCGTGATGCCCGCGGCCTGGTTTCCGATGTTCAGGAAGCAGATCCCCACCGAGGCCAGCGCGAGACCGATGATGAAGAGCGAAATGGCGATTCCTTTCTGATTATGAAGAGAAATGCGCATAAGGGTCCGGGATTTTCAAATATCCGCTTCTAGTATCGGAAACAGGGCCTGGGAACTGGATAGGGGAAATTCCGAAAAACAGCGCCGGAAATCCCGGGGTTTATCGGACTCCGGGGGCCGATATGGTAAGATAGAAGAAAACTACCGTTTTTAACCATCTTCTGGTAGAATCCGCGGCTTATGTCATCGCACAAGAGAAATAAAGATATCCGGAACGTCGCCATTATCGCCCACGTCGACCACGGCAAAACCACACTTGTCGACGCCATCCTGAAGGCCACCAACGCCTATGAATTTAAAGAAGGCGAAATCACGGTCATGGACTCCAACGAACTGGAGCGCGAGCGCGGCATTACCATTTTTTCGAAGAATGCCTCCTGCACCTACAAGGGCGTGCAGATCAACATCGTCGACACGCCGGGCCACGCGGACTTCGGCAGCGAGGTCGAACGCATCCTGAAGATGGTGGACGGTGTGCTGCTCCTCGTCGATGCCATGGACGGCCCCATGCCGCAGACGAAATTCGTGCTGAAAAAGTCTCTTGAGCTTCACCTGAAGCCGATCGTCGTCGTGAACAAGATCGACCGCCCGAACGCGCGTCCCCACGAAGTGGTGGACATGACCTTCGACCTTTTCTGCGAACTCAACGCTTCCGACGAACAGCTGGATTTCCCGGTGGTGTTCGCCTCCGGCAAAGACGGCGTGGCGATCATGAACCTCGAAGACGAAAAGAAAGACCTTACCCCGCTGCTCGAAACGATCCTGCATCGCGTATTGCCGCCCGTCGCCGACGAAGATCAGCCGCTGCAGATGCTCGTCACCATGCTCGACTACGATTCGTACGTGGGGCGCATGGCCATCGGCCGCATCGCCAACGGACGCCTCGCGATGGGCGACAACGTGGCGCTGGTCAAGCGCGACGGCTCGCTCGAACGCGGCAAGATTACCAAGATCCTGAAGTATCGGGGCCTCACGCGTGTCGAGGCGCAGGCCGCGGGCGCCGGCGAGATCGTCTGCGTGGCGGGCATCGAACATCCCAAGGTGGGTGAGACCATTGCGTCTCCCTCCGATCCCAAGGCGCTGCCGCTTCTCAAAATTGACGAGCCCACGATCTCCATGAATTTTTCGCATAACACCAGCCCTCTTGCCGGTAAGGACGGCGGCCGGTTCCTGACGTCGCGGCACATCCGCGAGCGCCTCGAGCACGAGGCTATGATGAACGTCGGTTTCAAGATCGAGGAAGTCGAAGGCGGCGAACGCTTCAAGGTTTCGGGGCGCGGCGAACTCCATCTTGCCATTCTTATCGAGACCATGCGCCGTGAAGGGTATGAACTGGAAGTCTCCCGTCCCCAGGTCATTTTGAAGGAAATCGACGGCGAGACGCTGGAGCCGGTAGAAAAAGTCTTCATCGAAGTCGAACCTCAGTATCAGGGCGTCGTCATGCAGGAAATGGGCGAACGCCGCGCCGACATGATCAACATGATGAACACCTCGACGGGGACGCTCCGCCTCGAGTATGTCATTGCCTCCCGCGCGCTGATCGGCTTCCGCAGCAAGTTCCTCACCATGACGCGCGGCACGGGCATTGTGTATCAGACCTTCCTTGAGTACCAGAAGTACAAGGGGGCGCTCAAGGAGCGTCAGTCCGGCGTGCTCATTTCTCAGACCGCCGGCGGGGCCGTGGCCTACGCGCTGTGGGGCCTGCAGGAACGCGGCGAGATTTTCGTGAAAGTGGGTGATGACCAGTACGAAGGAATGATCGTGGGTGTTAACAACAAGGGCCACGACCTTGTCGTCAACTCGATCCGCGAAAAGAAGCTGACCAACATGCGTTCGGCCGGCGCCGACGAGGCGATCCAGCTCATCCCGCCCCGCGAGATGACGCTCGAATTCGCGCTCGAATTCATCGCCGACGACGAGCTCGTCGAAATCACGCCGAAAAACATCCGCCTGCGCAAGCTGTACCTGACCGAAAACGACCGCAAGCGTTTCGCCCGCACGCAGCGCGCCGAATAATTTCTTGCACTTGCCGCCCGGCGAGTTAGAATAACCCATCCCTGAAAGTCCCGGAGAACCATGCTGAATTATAAGAAAAAACTCCTGGAACCTTCCCCGGCAAGAGAGGATCAAAAAACCTCCGCGCCAGCCGCTCCCGCGTCCGCGCCTGAAGTCAATCTGGATGAACGGCTGGCCGGCCTGCGCAAAGATCTGCTGCGTGATCTCGAAGCCGACCTTCAAACGCTCAAAGAAAAACGTCCGTCCCGCGCGGTGCCCAGCCGTTTTCTGCTCATCGCAGGCGCAGGGCTTATCGCGCTTCTTTGCTCGCTCGGCGGAGTCTGGGCCGGCATTGCGTGGATGGACGCGCGGCTGAAGCCGGACTGGCAGAAGGAATTTGGGGAGCTCGAGCGCCAGGCGTCGCTCAAACTCGACCGGTTCATGACGAGCCGCGAAATGCAGGTGCTGATCGAAGACAAAGCGCGGTCGCATGCCGAAGATTACGCCGTGAAAGCCGCGGACGAGCAGGTGGGAAAAATCCTGGCCCCGCTCTCCGAAAAAGCATCGCAGGAAATCGAAAGGCTGGGGGCCGAAAGCAGCCGCGCGCTTACCGCCGTGCAGGATCTGGAAGCGTTTGAGCTTCTCGTGGTCCAGGCCAAAAACGACGACCGCCAGGCCTTCGAGCGGCTCCTTGCCGTGTCCCGCGACCGCAGCCACAAATTCCGTGAAATTGCGGGACAGGCCGTGGCGCAGATTTTCCTCGAGGCGGATTCTCGGGACCGCAGTGCCAGAACCGCCGATGCGCTGGATCCGGTGAAAAGCAAAGCCTACCTTTCGTTCCAGGATTTCAAGACTTCGTACGAAGGAGTCATTCCGTTGCTGCGGCCAAAAATGCTTTCCATGTTTTGGGACAGCACGCAATTCAGCGAGGAACAGAAACTCGGGTTCCTGGCTTCGGTCATCCGCTCAGATAAAAGCCTGATGGCGCTGGTGAGGGCCTGTACGCTGATGGACAAAAAAGCGCAGCTCCACCGGCCTTTCACCGCCTACGACAAGTACCTGGAATGGTGGGACTCGAGCAAAGTCTTTTTTGAACAGCAGGCTGCCGCGGCCCCTGCCGCCGCTCCCGCCCCGCAGAGCCAGGACACTTCCGTGCCCGTGCGGGTCAATGCGACGGCGCGTAGAACCCCCGCCAACGCCAAGCCCCGACTTTGATCTGCCTCCCGCTATATAAATAAGGAAGGCCCTGCTTTCCGTAAATGACTCCAAACGGCACACATGTCTAAAAAACCGGATCAAGTCGCGGTTTTAAGGGCTTACTTCTTAAATTCCCTCCGACTTTCTTATGTCTTTAAGTTACGCCGGTTTAGAACCGCATCCGCCCTTTGGTTTTGTCCCTTTCTGGACGATACTTTTTTTGTAATGCTTCACTCAACCCAGTTACACTTTGAGTAGAGAAGCAGGCCCGGTTCCGCTTAAGGGGACAGAGTCCGATAAGCAAGAGCCGGGGGAAAAGGGAGGGGCCCATGAAAAAGATCGCGTTGTTGTTGGTCGTGTTGTTGGTTGCGGGATCCGCGTCCGCTTGGGCGGGGATATGTCCCAAGACTGACAGTTGGATCAAAGGCAAGGTGGATTCCACGCAGTACGTCGTGAAGATGGGAGGCATGATGCTGGATGGTGTTAACCGCATCGTCGCGGCACCGTTCGACCTTCTTTATCACCCGGTCCAGGATATATTTGTAGATAAGCATTACGGGACCGGGCTCTTCACCGGATTGGGAGAGGGCTTGTACCATGGCGTCGAAGGCATTCTGATCGGCGCTTGGAACATTGTTTCTTCGCCCGTTCCCAACTACCACGGCGAAACGACGGACCATGTCCACTCGATTCTGCCGTGCACGAAAGGCGCGACCGCGTAATTCCAGGTTTCACACGGGGGCCGGCCGAAACCGGCCCCCGTTTTTTATTTCCCCCCGCAATTAAGTTTCCCCTGAACCTGACGTATCCTAAAGATAAACCATTTCCCAAACAGGCTTCTTTCTTACCTTAAACGCTCGGCCGGACCGAAAAGGATCTTATGGACAGCTCTCATCCTTCCCGCGAAATGCCCGTCATCGACCGTCTTTCCAACCCCTCCAGGAGCCTTTGGAAGTCGCTCGATCGGTGGGTTTACAAAGACGAAGAAGAGTACCTGGAAAATCCCGCGCTCCCGATGGAAGAACGAGTAGCCCTCGTTCGCGGGCTGAACGGCGTCAATCGCCGGTCCGGATATTTCAGGATTTTCCTTTCCGAATTGGAAGCCCTGATCATGGAGCTGCCGCCGGAAAAGAGAAGCCCGTCCCGGCCTTTGAAAATTCTGGATATCGGCGTGGGCGGCGGCGGACTGCTCGAAAGGATTTACGCCTGGTCGATTAAAAAAGAAGTTCCGGTGCAGCTTTTCGGGATCGACGTGGACAAGGATTTTCTCGACAAGACGCGGGATTATCTCGCGGAGAAGCAAGTGCCGGCCACGCTGATTCTCGGAAGCGGGCAGGACCTGAAGCCGCTGGAAGACCGGAGCATGGACATTGTGGTGTCGAGTTATGTCGTGCATCACGTGCGCGCGTTTGAAAAGCTCCGCGCGTTTTTCGACGAAATCCTGCGCGTGTCGAGGCTCGGCTGGATGATCGTGGACATGGAAAGGCGATTCTGGGGGCCTCCGTTCGCGTTATTCGGGGGCTATCTCTTCGGCGGCTCGACGCCGCTGGTCTGGGACGGCGTGAAGAGCATGCGCCGCGCGTACACGTCGGAGGAAATCAACGTGCTGCTGAATCAGGTTCAGAAAGCTTCCGCTTATCAGGGCATGCACTGCCAGCCGCATGCCTTTTTTCCATATTGGTTCGTGAAGGGGCTCAGGACGCCGTCGATCCTGGACAAGAAATTCGAGTTGGAGCCGGGCAAAAGCGCTTCGGCGGCGTGAGTCAGAATAAATTTTTTTGCGATTGGGAAATGGTCCTGCGGGAAGGGCGATGGATGCCTTTGCGCCAGCGGCTGACGGTCGCCGTGCTGACGCCGAATTGTTCCGCCACCGCGAGCGTGCCGAGCCTTTCGATCAGGCGGTCGAGATCTTTGGGCCTGCCGCTTTTCGGATCGTAGATTTTGAGAGAAGCGGGTTTGCGGGCGTCCATCCGTTTTTATTCTAAAACGCTTCCCGTGGAATGGCCAGCGATTCCTTTTTGCGCGAAAGACATGTAAAATAATACAAAGACGAGGTTTTATGCCGACGCCTGAAAAGGAAAAAAGCCTGCAGTCGCTGGGCATCACGCCCAAGGCGAAAGTCTACTGGAACCTGCCCCGCTCCGCGCTTTATGAAGAAGCCCTGCGCCGTTCGGAAGGGCTGCTTTCGCATGGCGGCACCTTCGTCATCAATACCCAGCCGTACACCGGCCGCCTCCCGAACGACAAATTCATTGTCTCCGAACCGGCGAGCCAGTCCAGGGTCAACTGGGGCAAGATCAACAAGCCCTTCGACCCCGCGAAATTCGAGGCCCTGAAAAAGCGCGTCTGCGATTATCTGGCGTCGAAAGACCTTTTCATCCAGGACCATTACGCGGGCGCGGATGAGCGCTACCGCATTCCGACTCGCATCGTTTCCGAGCGCGCGATCGCCGCTTTATTTGCCCGCACCATGCTGATCCGTGAAAAGAACAAAGAGAAGATGCTGAACCTCGTGCCTCAATTCACGATCCTGCACGCCCCCGGCTTCAAGGCCGCCCCCGCCCGCGACGGCACGCGCAGCGAAGCGTTCATCCTCCTGAACTTTGCCCAGAAAATGGTCATGATCGGCGGGACGTACTACCTGGGCGAAATCAAAAAATCCATTTTTTCGGTCATGAATTATTTGCTTCCGGAAAAAGGCGTGCTGCCCATGCATTGCTCCACCAATTACGGCCGCGACGAAAACGATGCCGCCATCTTTTTCGGGCTTTCGGGCACGGGCAAGACCACGCTTTCGGCCGCGCCGGACCGGACGCTGGTGGGCGACGACGAACACGGCTGGAGCGACCACGGCATTTTCAATTTCGAAGGCGGCTGTTACGCGAAGGTCATCAGGCTTTCCAAGGAAGGGGAGCCGGAGATTTTCGCGACGACCGGCCGCTTCGGCACCATTCTCGAAAACGTCGTGATCGATCCGGAAACGCGCGCCATCGACCTGAACGATGACTCGATCACCGAGAACACGCGCGCGACCTATCCCATCTCCCACATCCCGAACATGACCCTGAGCGGCCAATCCGGCCATCCGAAAAATATTCTGATGCTGACCGCGGACGCATTCGGCATCCTGCCGCCGGTTTCGCGGCTCACCAAGGAACAGGCCATGTACCATTTCATTTCCGGCTACACGGCCAAGGTCGCGGGCACCGAATCCGGCGTGAAGGAACCGCAGGCCACGTTCAGTCCCTGCTTCGGCGGGCCTTTCATGCCGCTGCCGCCGGCGGCCTATGCCAAGCTGCTCGGAGAGAAAATCACGAAGTACGACGTGCGCGTATGGCTGGTCAACACGGGCTGGAGCGGCGGCGCGTATCCAAACGGCAAACGCATGGATCTTGCCGTGACGCGCGCGATCGTGAAGGCCATCCTGGACGGCAGCCTTGCGAAAATCGAAACTCGGATCGACCCGCATTTCGGCCTGGCTGTCCCCATTGGATGTCCGGGCGTGCCGCCCAAAATCCTCGACCCGAAACTGACCTGGAAAGACCCCGCCGCTTACGAGAAAAAAGCCGGCGAACTGGCGCGCATGTTCCAGGAACATTTCCTGGAGCAATGCGGGCCGGAGCTGCGTTCGCTCACGGCCGTCGGCCCCCAAGTCTGATGAAGTCCCTGACCGAATACCTCACGTTCCAGACCAAGAACCGCCGCGAATACCTGAACATCACGCCGCAGGTCGAAGAGCTCGTGCGTAAGAGCGCGATCCAGGAAGGCCTTTGTCTTGTTAACGCCATGCACATCACAGCGAGCGTTTACATCAACGACGACGAGCCGGGCCTGATCCAGGACTTCGACGAATTTCTCGAAAAGACCGCGCCCTACGACGTCCAGAAATACCGCCACCACCGCACGGGCGAAGACAACGGCGACGCGCACCTGAAGCGCCAGCTCTTCGGCCGCGAGGTCGTGGTGGCCGTCACGCGCGGCAAGCTTGATTTCGGGCCGTGGGAACAGATTTTTTACGCCGAGTTCGACGGCAAAAGGAAAAAGCGCGTTCTCGTCAAAATCATCGGGGAATAAGACCGCTTCCCGGTCCGCCGCCGTCCCGACCTCGATTTTTTAAGCCGCTTTTCTTCGTTTCAAGATAAGATACTTGCATGGAAGTTTTACACGCTTTGTGGGCCTCCGGCCGCCTTCATCTTTGGATCGAGACTTCGACTTTTTCCGCGGCGCGGACGCGCAGGCCGGAAACCCAGGGCACGGCCCCGCATCCCGCCATGGTCGGCCATGCGTCGCTTCCCGAAGTCCTGGCGCGCCTTCCCGGCGTTTCATTTTCTCCCGATGTCCGCTATGAATCCCTGAAACTCTCCCTGCCTTCCGGACCCAAAGCGCCCCAGGCTTCGCCCGAGCTCGGCGGCCCGGACGCCGCGGCGGAGGAGATGAGATTCTGGAAGGTGGAAACCCTTTCCTTGAACGCCGCGGACGCCTTTCGTTTTCTGTCTTCGCCCGGCGAAGCGCCGGGACTGAATTTTGGTGCCTCGGTTCTTTTCTGGAAAGAAGCCGCGGCCTTTGCCTTGGGCCTCATCGAAAAAGGATGCTTTGCGCCCGCGGCCTCGGGGGCATGGAAGCCGGACCTGGAGGAGAGCGGCTTTGAAGCGCGCGATCTCCTTGCGCAAG
>DATJFP010000007.1 GCA_035495615.1 Verrucomicrobiia bacterium
GGGCGTGGAATACCTCCGGGCCGTCAGCGTCGACGTGCAGGGCGCGCGCAGGCCGGCTTTGCAGCTGCGGTTTTCGGCGGCGGACACGGAAGACGAGGTGCGGCGCCTGTTTTCGTCCAAGGCCCCTGCGCGTTACGCGGAGGCGCAGGCGCTTACGGGCGGGTTCGTGACGCTGCCGCCGGAGTCCGAACCTTCCAACCCGGAAGATCTCACACGGCGCATGGAACAAGCGGGGAACGGCGCGCAATCCGTGCGCCTTGTGTCCAAAAATTTCACGGACGGCTTATGGGAAGCCAAATACGAAATCAGTTTCGCGGCGCCGGAAGGCCCGCAAAAAATCATTTACGTTTTGAATTATCCGGAAAGCCCGGAGCCGCTGCCCGTGGGGCTGGTCCTGCACGGATGGCAAGTCAGCAAGGACGAGCCTTTTGTCGCGGAGCTTGCGAAGGCCGTGGCGCGCCAAGGCTATGCAGTCGTGCGCCCGGACTTCCGCAACCATCACGGCAAGATGTGGAATGAGCAGGCGCGCGTGATGGACGACAACCGCAACGAAAGCAGCGGAGAAATCGCGGACTTCAAATGGGGACAGTCGCTCGAAGACGTGTCGCGCGTCGCGGCGGCGCTGCAGGCCGGAACCGATCTTCCGCGCCTGACCTTGGAGGGCGCGCTTCTTTTCGGATACAGCTACGGCGGCTGGACCGCGCGCACCGTGGCGCAGGCCGCCGCGCGCCAGACCGGCGGCTTCAACGGCCTGAAAGTGCGGGCCGTTTTTGATTTTGCGAGCCCGGCCGACCCGACGGCATCGCTTTTTTCGATCGTCAAAGGCCGGATGGTTTCGCAGGGCCTGACGTCGGGGGCGGCGTTCGACAAGGCGCGCGAGCTCATGGACGCCTGGTACCAAAAGCCGGCGGCCGGAGGCGCGTGGCAGGGCGGTCTGCCGTGGTTTTTGTCCGCTTCCCGGCCGCACAATCCTATTTTCGAGCGCCCGTTCCTGCGTCAGGTCGCGCATTATTATTTTATCGGGCAAAAAGACACCATCCTCTTCGGCTTGCAGCCCATGACCGATCTTGTGAACGCGGCCGCGGGCCGGGCGGTGCTCTCCGGCGCGGAATCGCGCCTTACCGTGATCAAAGGCATGGGGCATTTCTTCACGCCTGAATACCGGCCGGCTGTTGTCGCGAACGTGGCCGGGATCGCGCAGCGCCTGCGGATGAGCAGCGCCATTCCTTTTTCGTCCTCGTTTCCCGTGCAAGTGCTGGATCTTTCCAAAGCGCCCAAACCGCGGCCCCTTAAGCGCGGTTTTGACCGGCTCTTTCCCTTGCATGCGTCGGCACGGACGCGCAAGCTGACCGCCGCGGCGCTTCTCGAGATCCTGCGCCGCCACGGCTTGAACCAGGAACATCTGGGATCCGACGCCAAGGGATTTTATGTGACCGTAGAAAAATCGATCGGCGGCCATGTCCGCCAGCTTTCCGCCGTTCAAGCCGACATCGAGCGCGAGTATCCCGGCGCTTACCGCTTCGACACGATCCCGGTTTTGGACCGAGGCGATTACCAGCTCCAGATCCTGCGCGGCTCCAAAAAGAAATCCGAGCTTCGTGTGCAGCCGGGCACCTTCAAGCTCTTTCACGAAAACAAATCTGCCGGAGTATCTTACAAGATCCTCGCCGAGTGGCAAAAAGACCACGACGACCCGAACTCAATGTTTTATATTCTGGAAAAATCGGGAACCCACAAGAGGTTTGTTCTCAAGGCCTTCCCGGAATCCAGGGAATGGAAGCTGGGGGGGCGGTTCTCGGGAGCGAATCTCGTGAGTTACGAGAAGGTGACCGACGAGAGCGGGCATCGCATGCTGCTGAGCCCGCTGGTACCGCGTTCGAAGCTCGCAGAAAGTCCGGGCCTTGCGGCAAAACCGCATGAGGCCTACCTCCCGCAGGAAGTGGACGATTTTATTGTGACGATCGATGAAAAGTGGGGGCGCTCCGATCCGCGTTACATCGATGCCTGGATACGCTTGCTCGCCGATTCCCTGGCCGCGCAGCGCCAATTAACGGACGCCGGTTTCTATTTTGACGACAGCTTTTTTCCCAATCTCTGGGTGACGGACGGCGCGCGGGGCCATGTCCGGGCCATGCTCGGAGATGCGGACGGCGTCGCAAGCCTGTCGGCCGTACCCCGCAAAATCCTCGCGGATGACTACGTATTTTCCATCATGATCGAAGAATGGGCCGGTTTTTTCCTGGCGCACGCGGGGACCGACGCGCGCTTTGCGCCGTTCAAAGAGCTGCTCGAACAGGTTGATTTCAGCGCCGTGAAAACCGGGGCGCAGCTCAAACGCAGGCTTACCGCTTTCGAGACGGAGGTCCGCCGCGCCGCCGGCTTTGCGCTTAAAATTAAAAACCGGGTGGAGCTGCGAGGTGTGGATGGAGAAGCGAACGGACAGGTAGAAATGGGCACGGTCTGGCGCGTGTACCACCGGCAGCTCCTGATCACCCGGCTTCGCAAGGAAATGGCCGCGGGCCGCCTGCGGGAACTTACGGTGAACGGCGAATCGATTCTTCGAAATGGCGAGGGGGTCCGGCCGGGGCTCGACCGCGCTTTTGTAGCCTCCTACGTGGTCCGGCAAATGCCCATGGATCATTTTCCGTTCGAGTACGAATGGCGGAACGAAGGGGCTTCGCTCGCGATCCGGCGCAAACCCGCGGCGGCGTGGCATTTTTCCGGCGAGGAACCGCCTTCGCGGACGGAATTGCGTTCCCTGGAAGACGTGAATCCCTGGAATGACGCAAAAGAATGGGATTACATTCCGGGAGAATCCGGATGGGACGCCCGAAAGCGCCGCGACGCTTACCTCGCCAAAAAAGAACCCCTCGTGCGCCGGCATCTCGAAGTGCTGAACGGCGTGGAAGGAGCGGAAAAGCAAATCGAAAAATGGCTTCAGGTCCACGGCAGCACCCGGGAATGGGGATTTTTCCTGGCGCGGCGCAAGGATACGGGCGCGCTGCGCGTCATCATGGACCTCATGGGCACCGGAACGGGCGCCGGCGCGGGGCCGTACGGTCTGGGCGAATATTTCCCCAATCAGGTGCTTTCCTATTATATGGCGCTGCGCCTGCTCGAAACCGGCACCCAGGGCGAGGCGCTGGAAGAAATCGTGGCCGAAGGGCACACGCATATTTTCAGCCCGGGCGGCATCCCGTTTTCTCCCGGGGATTACGGCCAGAACCGCTACACGTCTTCCAGTCTGGTTTACATGACGGGCGCGCCGCGTCCTTTCTTTGAATTGGCGCCTGTCGAGATTCACGACACGGCATTGATCGCCCGGCTCGAACGCGAGGGCTGGCAGGAAAACCGGATGTGGTACGGCGGCGGCACCTCGCACTACCACGTTCCGAGCGGTGACTATCTCCGTCATTTCATGAGGAACTTCGAGGCAGCGCATTTCGCGGTCAAGAGTGAATTGAGAAAAGTGGAAGCTCCGCGGAAAGCCGGGCGGCCGGGCTTCGAGGACAAGCGCATCTTCGTGGACTACAACGACATGGCCGCGCATTTTTCGGACGCGCAGATCAAAGAAATCCTTTTCACGGCCGGGGAGAAGCACCGCAGCTTCCTCATCGTGGTCTACGGCGTGGACGTCACGCAGACGCTCGGAAACTTTCTCGCGGGGCTCAAGCTGCCTTCGCTGCGGGCCACGGCGGCCGATCTTCCGGCCGCGGCGCGCGAATTCACGCGCGGCTTCGCGGGCGAACGGCTTCATTTATCCAGCGCCGCCGGCGAAATTTCACCGCAGGCCCTGGCCGCGGCCCTGGACGAAAACGGCAAAAACCGCGCGAACCTCTACGCGCTGGCTTACCGGGACGGCGAAGGCGGCACGCTGGGAGTCGCGCTCAAAGATCTGGACCGCCGCCTTCTCGCGGAATACACCGAAGCCGGGCTGCTGAAGAAACAACTTCCCGACTACATGGGGTTCGACGAAAAAGGCCGCATCATCGTGACCGACCTCCGCGCCGCGGGGGCCGAGGCGTGGCAGTCCGCGTACGAATCCGCCATCGCGTTCTCGCGCGCCGCGTAACGTTCATCTCATCTCTGCTCGCAAACGCTTCCATGCACGCCATGGGCCGTTTGCATTCATGCCCTTGGGGACAGGTCTAAAGACCCGTCCCCGTCCACGCTCGTAATCCTTTTTGGAAAAAGCCTGTCGGGGAAAAGCTGAAAACCCCGACAAACGCCCAAGTCGGCGGTTTTCCCTACAACGCGCTGTGATAAAATTTGCCCGAAAAGGAAAAATTTCATGAGCGAATGGCAAGAAAGACTGCGGCATATTCCTGAATTTTTTTCCACGGGGCAGGGGGCTTTGAGCGATCCGGCGCAGGCCTGGTTCTACGCGGGCGCGCACGGCTTGCTGTTCCTGGCGTTTGTCCTGACCGCCTTCGTGCTCGCGCGTTTTCTTACGGCGCGGCGCGATTTCGAGCCCCGGTCCGTCCTGGTCCTGGCCTGCGCGGGCCTCGCGTCCGCCGGCGCGGCGAGCGCGGCCGCGGGTTTTTTCGCCTGGAAGGGCGCTTACGGTTATGAAGCCTTGCTGACTTTGGCCGCGGGCGCGCTTTTCCTTGCGCTCACGTCCGCGCTTTGGCGCCTTTTCCCCAAGGCCGCGGCGCTTCCCAGCCCCTCGCAAATGGACCTGGCTCTCCGGAAACTCGAGGAAAAAGTCGCCGAATCCCGCAAAGTCGAAGAGGAATTGCGCAAAGGCCGCGAAGGCCTGGAAGCCGTGGTCCTGGAAAGGACGCACGCGCTGCAGGAGGCCAACCGCGTGCTCGAGCGGCAGAATCTTGAACGCGAAAAAATCGCCCGGGCGCTCCGTGAAAGCGAGCGCCATTTCCGCGCTCTCATCGAGAACGCGCTGGATATCATCGCGGTGGTGGACCCGCAGGGACGCATCCTCTACGAGAGCATTTCCATGGACCGTATCCTGGGATACCCGCCGGGCACGCTGCTGCGTCAGAACGTTTACGATTTCATTCCCACCGACGACCGTGAAACGGTGCGGACCGCGCTGTCGCAGGATTCGGCGGAAGCGCGCGGCGAGCGGTTTTTCGAATTCCGGTTCCGGCATGCGAACGGCGCCTGGATATCGCTCGAAGCGACAGCCCGCAACCTCGCACGCGACCCTGGAATCCGGGGCATTATCCTGAACGCGCGCGACATCTCGGAACGGAAAAAATCCGAGAGCGAAATCCGTTTTCTTCCGGTCATGATGCAGGCGATCGGCGAAAGCCGCGACTTTTTCACGGCGCTGGATACCGCGCTGCGGAAAATCTGCGAGCTGGCGCGCTGGCCTTACGGTGAGGTGTGGATTCCGCGGCACGACAACAAGGTCCTGGAATTCGTCTCGGGCTGGTGCGAGACCGAGGCCTTGAAGCAGTTCCAGGAAGAAAGCCGCGAACTGAAATTCATTCCCGGCATGGATTTGCCGGGCCGGGCCTGGACGGCGAAAGCGCCGTGCTGGATTCCGGATCTTGCGGACCCGTCCAACGCGGGATTTGCCCGGCTGCCCATGGCGCGTGACAAAGGCCTGAACGCGGGACTTGCGGTCCCGATCCTGGCCGGCGGCGACGTGCTGGCGGTTCTCTCGTTCTTTCTGGACAAGCCGCGCAAGGACGAAGAGCGGCTGGCCGACCTTGTTTCCACGGTCGCGTCGCAGCTCGGCGCTGTCCTCGAGCGAAAAAAAGCGCAGGAGGCCCTGGCCTCGGCGTACGAGGAACTGGACAAGCGCATCCAGGAAAGGACCGAGGAACTGGGCCTCTCGAACCAGGCGCTTCAGAAGGAGATCAACGAACGCAAGCAGGTCGAGGAGGCGCTCCGCAAATCCGAGCAGAGTTACGAGGAGCTCGTCCATTCCGTGGGCGGCATCCTCTGGGAATACGACCTGGACGAAGGCCGTTATACGTTTGTCAGCCAGCAGTCGGAAGCGATCCTGGGGTACCCGGCGCAGGCCTGGTTCACGGAAGCGTCTTTCTGGCAGGACCACGTTCACGGCGACGACCGCGACCGCGCGCTGAATTTCCGGCGCGAAACCGCGGAGGAAAAAAATTCGGGCCACTTCGAATACCGCATGATCACGGCCGAAGGCAAGACCGTCTGGCTGCGCGACATGGTGCACCCGGTGGTGGCGGGAGACAGGACCGTGAAGCTGCGCGGCATGATCGTGGACATCACCGAGCGGAAAAAGGCGGAAGTGGCCTGGCAGGAAGAGCGCAACTTCGTTTCCGCGGTGCTCGACACGGCCAGCGCGGTCGTGATGATCCTGGATTCGACGGGGAACATCCTGCGCATGAACCGCGCCTGCGAAAGGATCAGCGGCGTCACGGAAAAAGACGTGGCCGGCCAGTGCTTCTGGGACATGTTCCTCGTGCCGGGCGAAGTGGAGAACGTCAGAAACATTTTCAAGCGGCTCCTGGCCGGGCAGTTCCCGGCCAACTACGAAAGTTCCTGGGTCGCCAAAGACGGCACGCGCCGCGCCATTGCCTGGTCGAACACGGTGCTGACGCGGCGGGAAAAGGACATGCAGCACGTGATCGCGACCGGCGTCGACATCACGCCGCGGAAAGAAGCCGAGGAAAAGCTGCAGGAGGCGATCGGCGACCTGGCGCGCACCAACCGCGACCTGGACAAATATTCCGCGGAGCTGGTCGAGGCCAACCGGCGCCTGAAAAAACTGGACGAGCTCAAGTCGCATTTCATTTCCGCGGCGTCGCATGAGCTCAAGACGCCGCTCACGTCGCTGAAAGGCTACGTCGAGATGGTTCTGAATGGGGAGGCCGGGCCCATCAACGACGAACAGAAGGAATACCTGACGTACGTGAAGGAATCGACCGACCGGCTGTACCGGCTGCTGCGCGACCTGCTCGACATCTCCAAGATCGAGTCGGGCCAGGTCAAGATGCACCGGGACCCCACGGACCTGCGCTCGCTGATCAAAGACGAGATCTCGCTTTTCAAGGGGCAGGCGCGCGATAAAGAAACGGGGCTGTCCATGGAGGTGGACCCGCTGCTCAACAATGTGGTCTGCGACGCGGACAAAATCCGGGAAGTGCTCGACAACCTTCTCAGCAATGCCATCAAATACACGCCCGCCCGCGGCCAGGTGAAAATCACGGCCCGGAACGCCGACGGCGGCGGCGTGCTGATCGAGGTCCGGGACAACGGTATCGGCATCAAGAAAGAGGACCAGCTGCGGATCTTCGATCCGTTCCAGCGCATCCCGAAGCCGGCCATGGAAACGGACGAGGAAAGCACGGGGCTGGGACTCACGCTCGTGAAAAGGATCGTGGAAGCGCATGGCGGCGAAATCCGCGTGCAAAGCGAGGAAGGCAAGGGGACGCTGTTTACCGTCCTCCTTCCGCATGATTTCAAACAGGAAGACCTCAACGAACTGGTGGAGCACAGGCTATGAACAAAACCATGCTGATTGTGGACGACGATACGAAAATCGCAAGCCTGCTCGTGACGCGGCTGCGCAAGCAGGGCCATACGGCGGCCAGTGTGAACAACGGCACCGCGGCCGTGACCTGGGCGGAAGAGAACAAGCCCGCGCTTGTGCTTCTGGATGTGCGGCTTCCGGACATGAACGGCCTGGAAGTTCTCAAGAAGATACTTGCCGCGCATCCGCAGACTTACGTCATCATGATCAGCGCGCACGCGGATGTGCAGATGGCGGTCGAGTGCATCAAGCTCGGCGCTTATGATTTTGTCGAAAAGCCGTTCGAGTTCCTGGCCTTCGACGCCAAGGTCAAGCAGGTGTTCCGGCAGCTCGAGCTCGAGGAGGAAGTGGCCTCGCTGAAAAAAGAGCTGGGCGCGGCATACAAAGAAAAGAGCCTGGTGGGAAAAAGCGAAGGGATGAAAAAGGTGTTTCAGGCCATCGATCTCGCCGCGAAAAGCGAGATCAGCGTGCTGATCGAAGGCGAGAGCGGCACGGGCAAGGAGCTGGTCGCGCGCGCCATCCACTTCAACGGGCTTCAGAAGAATGGGCCTTTTGTCGCGATCAACTGCGGGGCCATCCCGGAAAACCTGCTGGAAAGCGAGTTCTTCGGCCATGAAAAAGGATCGTTCACGGGCGCGGCCATGCGAAAGATCGGAAAATTCGAGCAGGCGCAGGGCGGCACGCTTTTCCTGGACGAGATCGGGGAATTGCCCCCCGCGCTGCAGGTGAAGCTGCTTCGTGTTCTGCAGGAAAGGGAGATCGAGCGCGTGGGCGGCACGCAGCCGATCCCGATCCACACTCGATTCATGACCGCGACCAACCAGGACCTGAAAAAAATGGTCGCGGAAGGGAAATTCCGCGAAGACCTTTTTTACCGCATCAACGTGTTTCCGATTTCGATCCCGCCGCTGCGGGAGCGGAAAGAGGACATTCCGGAACTTTTCACGCATTTCGTGCAGCAGCGCCGCGCGGGCAAGCCGCTGCTGGAGGTGGAAGAAGGAGCTTTCGCCCGCCTGGCCGATCATTCCTGGCCGGGCAACATCCGGGAGCTGGAGAATTTCGTGGAGCGCCTGCTGCTGGTGCAGGGCGAGCATCCTCACGTGGTGACCGAAGAAGACATCGAGAATCTCGGGCGCGGCCGGGCCGAAGCGCGGGTCGAGAAAACGCTGCCCTCGCTTCCTTCGGACCGCGTGAAGACGCTGGGCGAAACCGAGAAGTCGATCCTGGAGCGCGCGCTCCAGGAAACCGGGGGCAACGTCACGAAGGCTTCGCAGCGCGTCCAGATGAGCCGCGACACGTTTTACCGGAAGATGAAGAAGTACGCGATCGTGAAGTAACGGACCGCTACAAGGCCTCGATGCTCACGCGCATCAGCCCTCTCTTGGGATTTCCGATGTCGTCGAAGGCGGCGCGGGTCATGTCGATGACGCGCTTGAGCCTCTTGGAAGGCCCTCGGTCGTTCACGCGGCAGACGACGGATTTTCCGTTTTCGAGATTGGTGATGCGCACCCGCGTGTTCATGGCGTAATGCCAGGACGCGCAGGTCCTTTTTGTGTCGTCAAAGCGCTCGCCGTTGGCGGTGAAGCCCCGGACGCCTCGGTCATTACGGCTGTACCATGACGCCATGCCGCGCCGGGGCTTCTTTTTGGTTTTTTTCTGCGGCGCCGGCTTGAAAGCTTTTTCGGCCTCGTTGGCAACGAACGGGCGCACGGGCCGCGGCGCGGGAAAAAGTTTCGCCCCGTAGGCCAGCGGCAGCGGCATTCCCTGCGCCTGCGCCAGGTGCAGAGGCACGCCGATGAGCAGCGCGGGGAGCAGCATCAACCAGGGTTTCTGTTTCATGGTTCACCTCGCCCGCTGTTTTGGCAGGATGCATGCCATGCCGGTTCTCCCTGTCGGGGTCCGGAATTCCTGTCATCCGGAGGAGGGGAAGCCTGTCTGAAAACTGCCTGACGATCGTCCGATTTGTCAGACGTTTTTCCCCTCGGCCGCCAAGGGCGTTCCGGAGGCGGAGATGGCACAAGATTTGAAACTGTGAAGGCGTAAGGGAACGAAAGGACTCGGACATGAAAAACCGTATTTTAGTCGTGGACGATGACGCATTGACACTGAAGCTCGTGCGCGTGCGCCTGGAGAAAATGGGATATGAAATCATCACGGCGAAGAACGAGCGGGAATTCTGGCAGCATGCCTTCGATCCTGCGATCACCCTGATCATCCTGGACGTCTGCGTCAAAAACAGAATGGGAACCGACATCCACCGCAGCCTGCTGGATTTCGGCATGGACAAGAACATCCCCGTCATTTTCGTGACCGGGCTTCCGAAAGAGGAGCTGCCGAGCGAATGGCGGGAAGAGGACAAGCAGCCCCTGTATTTCCAAAAACCCATCGACTTCGACAAACTCAAGCAAACGATCGAGCACCTGCAGTATCTTCGGGAACTGCAGGATGCCACCGGAGGACCTCATGCAGCCTAAGAAGATCCTGGTGGTCGACGACGAATGGTCGGTCCTGGAGCTCTTGCGGATCAAGCTCTCCAAGCGCGGCTTCCAGGTCGACACCGCCCGGAACGAAAAGGAATTCCGCGACCATGCCTTTCGCGGCAAGCCCGACCTGCTCATCCTCGACATCTGGCTGGGGAATGACGGCGGCGGCACCG
Source organism: Verrucomicrobiia bacterium (assembly GCA_035495615.1). NCBI lineage: Bacteria > Pseudomonadati > Verrucomicrobiota > Verrucomicrobiia > Verrucomicrobiia bacterium. Next base: position 10,134 of record DATJFP010000007.1, read on the forward strand.
AGGCGTACGACAGGGCCGTGCGGGACGGCTTCGACGCCACGGTTCCCGTGATCTTCATCAGCGCCCTCGTCGACGAAGGCTCTTCGCCGAAGCGGGCGGCCGGAGGCCGGTTCGCACTGTATGGCAAACCGTTCGATTTCGACCTTCTTCTCGAAGACATCCATCACTTGACGGGCCTCGGCCCGCCCCGGGAAGGCGCGGTGCAGACCGGCGCCGCCGCGGGCCACCATTTTGATAAAGGCGACGACATCCACAAGGAGGCGGTATGAAAACATGGCATGGGCTGCTGTTCGCAACCGGCATTTTGATCCTGGCCGCGCCGCCGGCGCGCGCCGAAGTCGTTCAGGGCGAGATCGTGAACATCGATATCAAGAAACAGACGTTCGACCTCGCGCGGAGCGACCCGCAGACGCAGGCCGCCGAACCCGAGGCCGCGAAGATATTCACCAAGCCGGAAACGCGCTTCGAAGGCCTCGGAGGCCTCGAAGACCTTCGGCTCGGCGACGAAGTGTGGGCGGATGTCGTGTCCGATAAGGACGGCGTGCTGCGCGCCGACATCGTGCGCATCGACAAAGTCAACATCCGGGAAGGCGGCATCAACCCGCAGGAAACCGCCGAAGCCAAAGAAGGCCGCGGCAACGAAAACGCGGTTCATGATCCGGATGCCTAACCCGTTGCATGGACGGGGACAGGTCTGTGCGAATACTGAAGCGACGAGCTTCAGAGAGCCTGCCGAAATCATCGGATTTCGGCGTAGACCTGTCCCCAAAGCGACGAATGCAGGACTCCTTGAAAATGCAAGTCGGCCTTTGCAGCTAAAACGGAGACATTGAAATGAAATCAAAAACCCAAAAATTATTTCTTGGAACTTTTCTCTTATGCGTGGCCGCGGGCGCCGGTTTCGCGGCGGTGCACGGGGACGATCCCGCTTCGCAGGAGACGGCGCGCAAGGAAAATCAGGACCCCGCGCTTCAAAGCGAGCCGCGGGAAAACGCGCTGACGCCGATGGACCAGTCCAACGCGCCCGCGGATCTCGCGCTCACGCAGCAGATCCGGCAGGCTCTGATGGCCGACGCTTCGCTTTCGATGCAGGCCAAGAACGTGAAGGTCATCACGATCGGCGGCAAGGTCACGCTGCGCGGCCCGGTGAAAGACCCGCTCGAAAAAACACACGTGGAAAGCCTGGCCAGCGGAGTCGCCGGCCATGAAAGAATCGACAGCCAGTTGGAAGTCGCTTAAAAAGAACTGAAAAAAGGAGAACCCCATGTCTCAGAACGCCGTTTTTTGCATTGCTGACAGCGAAACGCAGGCCCGCCTCATCGTCGAAAATATTTATGCCGAAGGATTTCCCCTGGACGACATCTCCGTGATTTTTTCCGACCGTTCGGGGAATAAAGACCTCGCGCACAAGAAGACGAGCAAGGCGCCTGAGGGCGCGACCGCGGGAGCCGGAACCGGCGGGCTGCTCGGCGGGACGCTGGGCCTTCTCGCGGGCATCGGAAGCCTCGCGATTCCGGGCCTCGGGCCGTTCATCGCGGCCGGTCCGATCATGGCGGCGCTCAGCGGCGCGGCCGTGGGCGCGGCGGTCGGCGGCATTGCCGGCGGGCTCGTCGGCATGGGCATTCCGGAATACGAAGCCCGGCTCTACGAGGGGAAGATCGTGACCGGGAACATCCTCATCTGCGTCCACGCGGAAAACAACGAGGAAAAAGACGTGATCATGGACATTTACCGCAAAGGCAATGCCCGCGACATTTCCGCCACGAAAGAGGTCGCGGTCTAACGAATGGGTGAGTTATGCCGTACAAAAAATCTTTTTCGTACTGGAGCGAAGGCAGCCTTCTCGGAAATTTTCCCGCCCTTGACCGGGACCTCACGGCCGACGTGGTGGTTGTGGGCGGAGGCCTTACCGGCATCACGATGGCTTACCTGCTCGCGGAAGCGGGCTGCGACGTGGCGCTGGTCGAGCGGCATTCACTCTGCGCCGGGGACACGGGGCGCACGACCGCGCACCTGACCGCTTTTTTGGACGCTTCCTACTCCGAGCTCATCAAAATTCACGGCGAGGAAAAAGCCGCGCTCGCGGCCTCAAGCCACCGCGAGGCCATCCACTTCATCGAGTCCACGGTCTGCAAAGAAGGAATCGAATGCAGTTTCCAAAGGCTCGAAGGCGTGCTGCTCGAGACGCCGGAATGGAGCACGGAAAAGGACCTGAAGAAGGAAGTCGAGGCGTTCCGGCGGGTGGGATTCGCCGGCGCATCCCTGTGCGCCGAAAATCCGATCGCGTCGTGGCCCGGCGCCTGCGTGAGGCTTCCCGGACAGGCGCGCTTCCATCCGCTCGAATACCTCCAGGGGCTCCTGAAGAAAATCCAGCAGCGCGGCGGAAAAATTTATACGCACACGCCGGTGATCAAGCGCGAGAAAGAAACGCTGACTACCGAACGCCATCATCAGATCCGCGCCCGGCACGTCGTGCTCGCGACCCATGCGCCGGTCGGCGAGGTCTCCGTTTTTCTCAAGCAGGCGCCGTACCGCACTTACGTGGTCGCGGGGCGCGTGCCGCATGACCTCGTCCACGACGCGCTTTATTGGGACATGGCCGACCCGTACCACTACGTCCGGCTGCAGCCGCTCGACGGCGCCTCCGACCTTTTGATCGTGGGCGGGGAAGACCACAAAACCGGCCAGCCCGAGACCGACGATCCGGAAGAGCCTTTCCGAAACCTGGAAGGCTGGGCCTACCGTTATTTTCCCGGCGTCGAAGAATTCCTGTACCAATGGTCGGGCCAGGTGTGGGAACCCGCGGACGGCCTGGCGTTCATCGGGCATGCGGGCGGGGACGAGAAATTGTATCTTGCGACGGGATACTCGGGAAACGGGATGACGCACGGAACGATCGCGGCCCAGCTTCTCAGCGACCTGATCCTCGGCCTGCCGAATCCGTGGACGGAGCTTTACGATCCGTCGAGAAAAAAACTAGGCGGGCTGCGCGAGGCCGCCAAAGAAAATTTCAACGTGGCCAAACAATATGCCGCGGATTACCTGAAAGCCGGCGAGATTCCGTCCGTCGACGAGCTGAAGCCGGGGGACGGCGCCGTCTTGAAGCACGGCGCGGCGCCGTACGCCGTGTACCGGGACGAAAAGGGGAACCTTCATGCCTTTTCCGCGGTGTGCACGCATCTGGGCTGCGTCGTGAAATGGAACGGCACGGAAAAATCGTTCGACTGCCCCTGCCACGGGTCCCGCTTCTCCTGCCAGGGCGAAGTGCTTAACGGCCCGGCCGTCGAGAATCTCCGGAAAAAAGAAATCGATCAAGTCATGGGGGCGCATCATGAACACTAAGAACCCGGATTCCAAAAAAGAAAAAAAGCCGGAGCCCCGCCAGCCCGCGGTCTGTCCCGAATGCGGCATGGACCGCACGGATTGGTCGAACAAAGGCAAAGGCGTGGTTCACGACGACGTCACTTACTGCTGCGTCGGATGCGCCGAAGGCCGCGACTGTGAGTGCGAGTAAAGCCGACGGACTTTTTTTTATTTCCTCTCAGGGCTCTTCCTTCCCAACCTGTCAGACAATTTCTTAGGGGTGTCTGATTCCTGCGGCATAAAAAGCTCCTTCCCGGGTGCTTTTCTTCTCTAACTCCTTCAATTCCGGGCTTTTCGAACATGGCATGCAATTTGGTTTAAGGAAGGCAGCGGTCTTTCTCCGAGGGAGGAGAGGCCGGACAAAACAAAGGAGAGTTTATGAAACTTTTTACGGATCAACGCAACGCATGGCTCAAAGGAATGTTTTTCGTGGCGGCTCTGACGCTGGCGGCGGGGATGTCGACGGGATGCGCGACGCATCGCTCGACGTATCATGAGTCGACGACGGTCCCGGCGGTCGCCTCGACAACAACGGCTCCGGCGGCGCAAACGACGGTCGTGGAAACGCACGAAGTCGATGATCACGACGATTGGGGCATCTTCGGAGGCGTTTTCCATGTGGTCGGGGAAGTGCTGGCCTTTCCTTTTGATCTCATCGCCAACACGTTCCGCTTCATTTTCTAACGGGAACTTGGATCCGGGCCGCATCGGCTCCGGCGGG
>DATJFP010000008.1 GCA_035495615.1 Verrucomicrobiia bacterium
CAGGATTCGGTTCCGTCCGCTTCGCTGACGGTAACCGCCCGTCCCCATCAACATGACTCCGGTCATGTTGCTTTGCGGGGACTCCCTTCGAATCCTGACTCCCCTTGTAAATATCGTTGGGCGATTCAGGATTCGAACCTGAGACCCCCTGCGTGTAAAGCAGATGCTCTAACCAGCTGAGCTAATCGCCCGAAAAAGAATTGTCCGCTCTGGAGCAAAACCGCTATTCGAAAGGAATTTTCAGACTTCGTTGATCTCTTCGATCAGGTGTTTCAACAGCGCGAAGTGGCGCCGGTTGAAATAAAACGAAAGCCGGGTGAGGTCCTGCGTTTCGTTCGTCTCGTGAGTTTCTTCTTCGAACGGATTTTCATGCTGCTGGATCGTGCCGCGCATGAGGATATTTTTGAAACGGCGGTTGAGCTTTTCCAGTTTCTTTCCAGTAAGAGGCCGCCGGATCCTCATCACCAAAAGATCGCGGATATATCTCAGTGAATGATAATTGCGGTAGAAATTCGTGATGATCTCCGCCGCCTTTTCCGCCGAGTGCGTAAAGTCGATGAGCCCGATGTCATCCGGATCAATCATGCCTTTCTGCGCGAGATTGTTGATGAGCCAGTTTTTCCAGGAGCTCCAGTAACGGCTCTTCGGAGGATCCAGGCACACGATCGGGCGCGGCGAGGATTTTCCTGTCTGAATTAGCGTCATGTTCTCGAAGCCTTCATCATGCGTTCCGAAACCGCCGGGACAAAGCACCGTGGCATCCGATTCGCGGATGAAAATCAGTTTCCGGGTGAAAAAGTATTTGAAATTGATGAGCTTCGTATCGTCGGCGATGACGGGATTGGCGGACTGTTCGAAAGGCAGCCGGATGTTCACGCCAAAGCTGTTCGCCCGCCCCGCGCCTTCATTGCCAGCGTGCATGATTCCCGAAGACGCGCCGGTGATGACCATCCATTTTTTCTTCACGATGTGTTTGGCGAAATCGCGCGCCTGCAGGTATTCGGGGGCGGTTCGCGACGTGCGGGCCGAGCCAAAGATCGCGACTTTGCGGATTTTGCGGTAAGGCGTGAACGTCTTGAAAGCATAGCGGAGCTCTTTGAGAGTCGTGTTCATGAGCTTGATGTCGCCGCGGTCGGAATTTTCCTGGCAAAGCTTGAACGCGGTAAAAACCATCTCTTCCAGGAGGTCCGGATTCGACAACGCGGCCTTGGAGATCAATTCATGGACCTTCTGGTCCAATTGCGGATTTCCCGTACTATAAGCTTTGCGGCTCGGAATCATTATTTTCCTATCCTGACCTGCAGGATGAGATCTCCTTCATGCCGGCAATGGGAGCACAGCCTCCCTTGCCTTGCCAAACGCAGCTTCTGGCCTTCTTTTGTGCCCGCCGGAATTTTGACCGAAATCATCTTGCCCTCGGGCGTGCGGAACGTCACGGTCCCGCCTTTCTGCGCCTTCTCTTTCGAAACCGTCAGCGCGACTTTGACGTCCGCGTCGGCCGGCGGCATTTCTCTTTCCGCATCGGCGGCATAATAGTCGTGGGGTTCTCCCGCGGTCCGGTATTCGTAATGGCCCTGCGGCTCGCCCCCCATGCCGCCCCCGAACAAATCCGAGAAAATATCGCTGAAGGCTGAGTAACGGCCCCTTGCCCCGGAACCTGAACCCCCGCGTGAACCGCGGAATTGTTTGAGCAATTCTTCGAAATCAAAACCCTCGGCGCCGGCATAACTGTTACCGCCGCGAAAACCGCCCGCGGCTCCGAACTTGCGCTGCTGATCATACTGCGCGCGCCTTTTGGAATCGCTCAAAACGTAGTAGGCCTCGGAGATTGCCTTGAACTTTTCCTCCGCGGCTTTATTGTTCGGATTTTTGTCCGGATGATATTGAAAGGCCAGCTTGCGATAGGCCTTTTTAATGGCGTCCTCATCCGCACTTTCGGGGACCCCGAGCACTTCGTAGTAGTCTTTTTGTTTGGATCGTCCGTTCATGGCCGCGGAAAACAAACAGGGCCCCAGCCTTCTGGGACCCTGCGATGATTGGTGGAGGTGGAGGGAATTGCACCCTCGTCCAGGAAACGAATTAAAAGAGAATCTCCATGCTCAGTTCATGTTTTATTTTGCCCCGCAGACTTCCATGAACAAAATTCTACGGGACAAGCTGTCTAAGTCTTATCCCCCGGACGGACAACGCACCCGGAAGAGCAGCCCGCAAATGTCGTCACAGGAACTTAGCAGGCTTGGGCTCCGTGACGTCGCTAGCGATTAAGCTGCGATAGGAAGAGCGAAAGAGACAGGAACGGAAACCGGTCCTGCAACTCTTTCGTTCCAGCTGAAGTTATCAGCATTTGTGTTTTGCCAGGTTTTTTAAGAGGCCGCCTGACAACCTCTGCATGCTTCCCTTAAAACCCAATCCCCTGTCGAAACTAGTCACCCCCAAAGGGTTGTAAGACAGATGACGGTTTTAAACGGAAATATTATAACATTCCAGGCAAGAGCGGACAACCGCTGAGAAATCGCCGGATTCCGGCTAGATCGGAGAAGCCCCCAGGGAGCCGGTCTCCTGATTGATGACGCGGGCGGCTTTTTCATTGTCCTGGGTCGAGAAAACACCCACGATTTTGAAACCGTCGCCGCTCGTCCCGTAGACATAATTGATGAAGATGCCGTGATTCCCGAGGATCTTCGCGACTTCGGCGAGCGTCCCGACTTTGTTTTCGAACTCCACGACGAGGACATCTCTTTCCTGGATGGCGGGAATGAAAGGCTGCAGCGCTTTCCGGGCTTTGTCGCGGTCCTTCACGATCATCTGGAGGAATCCCTTCCCGTCCGCCGAATACGCGCAGAGATGAATGATGAAATCGTTCTGAGTGGCCAGCGCGCTCGTCACCATCCCGAGCAGCGCGGTCTCGTTTTTGATTTCAAAGTAGAGTTCTTTTGCCAGAGTCGCCCGTGCCATGAATTCTCTTATCGGCCTTTTCTTGAATGTTGTTTAATCGCGGCTTCAGATTCCCGGTCGTGGATGCGCCGCTTGATTGTCTCCCGCTTGTCCGCCATTTTCTTTCCGCGCGCGGTCGCGATCTCGACTTTGACGAGTCCCTGCTTGAAATAAACCGAGAGCGTGATGATCGCGTGCCCCTTTTGTCCGACCATGCCCGCCAGCTTGTCGATCTGATCGCGTTTCAAAAGAAGTTTGCGGGTACGCGTTGGCTCCAATTCGACGTGGCCCTGGATTTTGGAATAAGGGCTGATGTGGCAGTTGAACAAAAACGCCTCGCCCCGCAGGATGCGGACGAAGCTGTCCTTCAAGTTAATCTTCCCTTCCCTGATGGATTTGACTTCCGCGCCGGTCAGCACCACGCCTGCCTCGAACTTGTCGAGGATGAAGAAATCGAATTTGGCCTTGCGATTGAACGCGACGGGTTTGATCGGAGATGGCGCGGCCACTTTGAAATTTCCTGGTGAGAACGGCTTCCGGGTTAAGTTACCTGAGGGTGGAATTAAAGTGGTACCGAGGAGGGGAGTTGAACCCCTAAGAGGTTGCCCTCGCTAGACCCTGAATCTAGTGCGTCTGCCAATTCCGCCACCTCGGTATGTAAATCTGCGAAAGGTCTGCGTATTGTATCGCTTAACGCGGCTTTCTGCAACAGCGGACGTCCGCTCAAACCGCGGGGGTTTCCGCGGCGGGGGTTTCTGCGGCGGGGACTTGTGCGGCCGGCGCGGGAACCGGCGTTTCTTTCGGGGCCTCCGGCGCGGCCTCCTGCGGAGCGGCGGGAGTTTCCGCGGGAATCAGGTTGACTCGCCGGATCTGAACGGCGCCTTTTTTGTCCTGCCCGACGCGGTCATGCAGAAAAACAATCGCGAGCTCGGTCATAAACGTCTCATTGCGCACGTGGAGAGGAAAAGAAACTTTCTCCCAATCCGCTTTCGGAAGTTTCGCGGCAAAGGCCCTGGCAATGCCCGTCTTGCTTTTCAGCTCAAGGCGCATGGATTGAGGGATTCCTTCATCCGGCACCCGCCTCATCTCGAACTCGAGGGCGGAATATTTTGCCAGGTCAAGATTGCGGGTCTTGATGTACATGCCCGTGAAAGTGCCCTTTGTAAAGACGTCGTACTCGATTTCCAGATAGACCTCGCCGGTGTTGTCATCCTTAAAAAATTCCCGGCCGGCATAGCCGATCTTAGGCGTATAAAACGTCCCATGGTCGAAGACGAAGTCGAAAAGGCTGCCTGCCTGCTTCGACAAATCGAGCTGAAGGGCCTCCACTGCCGCGCTTTTTTGTGTCAGCTCGTAAATTTCGGACATTTGTTTCCACTCTTCCTTGGAAATATTTTGAGGCGCGGCTTTGGAAACGTCCCGGCCGGCCCTGACTTCTTCCAGGCCGTGCACGGGCACCCAGGAGAACGGGGACGATTTCTTTCTGACTTCCGCTTTGCCGCGCATGAGCCCGATGCCGGAGCTGTTGTCCTGCGGATTGGCGCGCAGACAGTAATAGCCTCCCTGGCTCCGCGACACAAGGTCCGGAGTCTGCAGCTCAATGTTGGAACCGTTCCAATTTTTTTCTGTGACCGCGAAAGCCTGGCCGCGATTCAGCAAGAGACGCATCGGCGGTTTCTTTTCGTAGAAGAGCGGTCCCGCCAGGACGATTTCGGAATTCGGCTTCAATCTCAATTTTATTTTGCCCGCGAGCTCGAGGTCGGCTTCTCCCCCGTCGCCGGTGCGCAGCTGCTGGCCCATTTGCAGCAGGTTTCCGCGCTCCGCTTTCACGGCCTTGCCCTGCGCGTCGACGAGTTCGACCGGTCCGGAAAACTGTGTGATTTCCAGCGGAGGCACGGCCGATACCGGGATCAGGACGAGATAGCCGCCTCCCGCGAGTACGGCGAAGACCAGCACGAGGACGTAAAGCAATCCGCCGCGTCTCTTCTTTTTATTCTGAGAATTTTGGGGGCCTGTCGGCCTTTCGATGCGCAATTTGGTCATGGTGGCGGACATTTTATAGGATAAGGGAAAGCCTGTCTAGCTTATGGGAAGCCTGGGATGAAGATAGGGACAAAGGGCAGGAAAAACCGGTAAATATGAGGGATTTGATAGCTTTTATGGGGAACCGGCTTTGGGCGATTCAGGACTCGGTTCCGCCCTGCTTCGCGGCCGGTAACCGCCGCTCGCACCTGACTGGGGCGCTCACCACCTCGCGCCCATCGCCAAGTGTGCGCGACTTATTCGTCGCGCGGCGATTCTTCTCGTCCTGAATCTTAATAGGAATGAAAACGTGGGCGATTCAGGACTCGAACCTGAGACCCCGCCGATGTGAACGGCGTGCTCTAACCAACTGAGCTAATCGCCCAATAAATCGGGATAGAAAAAATTATGCCCGGCCGCCGTATTCGCCGGTTTCGGTATTGACCTTGATCATTTCCCCTTCCCCCACGAACATGGGGACGTTCAGCTTGAGGCCGGTTTCGCAGGTCGCGGGCTTGACCTTGTTGGAAACCGAATCCCCTTTGATTCCCGGAGCAGACTCCGTAATTTTGAGGACCACGACTTTCGGGATTTCGAGGCTGACGGGATTACCTTCATAAAAATCGATTTTGATTTCCATGTTTTCTTTGAGATAAAACTTGTCGTCGCCGACAATGTCTTCGCCAAGAGCAAAGGTGTGATAATCTTCCATGTCCATGAAATGAAAGCCCTGCTCGTCCTTATACATGAACTGGCACTGCTTCGGCTCCATGATCGCACGGGGCAGTTCGTCGTCGGACGCGAACTTATTGGAAACGATCCGGCCGGTCTTCAGGTTTTTGAGGGACGCCTGAACGAAGCTTCTCAGATTGCCGGGAGTGCCGAGGCGGTAATCGGTCACGATGTGGATTTCGTTATTGTAAACGACCGCCGTTCCTTTTCTCATGTCTTTGGCTTGCATGGACGACCCTTCCTCAGTATCTGCACGGGATTTAAGAAAACGTAATTATAGCAATGGGACCGGGATATGGCAAACCCGAAATTCAGGACGCGGGCCGCAGGCAGATGACGGAAAGAATCCTCTCCGGGGTTTCCTTTTCCCGGCGGTAGGAATAAAACTCCTCGTTCTGGCAGGCAGTACAAAGGCCCGTATCGTGGATATGCCCACCGGTGATGCCTTCGGCCAGCAGGTCATTTCGCACGGCGGCCACAAGATCCATGACGCCGTTATGCCCCTCTTCCTTCGGGCGCGCGTAAAACTCCGGAAAGAAATCTTCGAACTCATGCCCGACTTCGTAGCAGCATTTGCGGATGGCGGGACCGATGGCCACGCGGATGTCTTCGGACCGGGATAGAAAATTCTGGCGGAAAGCCTGGACGGTTTTCTTGGCAATGCCCTGATACACGCCGCGCCATCCCGCGTGCGCGATGCCGACAGCTTTTCTGGCCGGGTCCCAGAAAAAAATCGGGACGCAATCGGCGGTGAGAATTCCAAGCGCGATGCCGGGAACGCGGGTCAGCATGCCGTCGGCGGGGCAATCGCGGCCGGGTTTTTTTTCCGCGGTAACGAGCACCAGGTTGGCGCTGTGCACCTGCCGAAGCAGGACAAGGTCTTCGGCGGCGATGCTGAGTCCTTTGAGAAATTCGTCCCTGCGGTTCAGATCAAATTCGCGTCCGGAAAAACCGAGCGTGACCCCATCGAAACAATCGAGCTGGTAGATTCCCCCGCTCTTGATCATCATTGCCTCCCTTGGCGTCATGAAATCGGAATCCGGCTATGGAGCGGCTTTGGCTTCAGCGGCTTGAGGAGCGGCTGCGGGAGCTGCGTCGGCCGCCGCGGCTTCAGGCGCCCCTTCGAAAAATTTCTCGCTGGTCAAAAGCTTTTCGCCGTTCTTCATCGTCGGATCGGCGTGAAAGCGGTTGCGAATCGCGCCATTGTTGAGGTAATTATTGAGCGCCACGAGGATCATGCCCTGGTCCAGCGAGAGGTATTTTCTCGCTACAAGACCCGTGGCCGGCGTCACCGCGTCATAGAAACCGTATTCGCCGTAGATATCATAAAGCTCGAGCAGCTTGCGCAAATTCTTGACTACTTCCTCCGGCGCGAATTCCAGCGAGAGGATGGAAGCATGCGGCGTGACGACACCGGGCTTATAGCCTTTCGAGCCGAAAGGTTTCGCGCCGTATTCCGAATAGCCCCCTTCGGGCACGGAAGAAGGGCTCATGCCCCACACCGGCTGCTTCAGTTCGTCGAGCGCGTAACGGATTTGGCCCTGAACCTGGGTTGCGTCGTTTCCGCCCAGACCTTCGGGCGCAAGATCTTTCTCTTTTAAAATCAAGGTCGGCATGAGCGCTTCAAAAGCCGAACCGCCCCAGCTGGGCACGTATTTCAGGTCTTTCCATTGATAGTAGCCGCCGTCGTACGTATGGCCCAGCGTGGTTTTCTTCACGCGGTTGATGGGCTTCATCTCCTGCCAGGAATAGCTCTCGGGAAACGTGCGGATAAGCCCGTTGAACCAATGTTCTTCGGGAACTTCACCACGGGCGATGCCCATGTAGCTCGTGGCGCGGGGCTCGGTGTAAAAAGTTCCGTAGTGATAATCGGAGTAGACTTCGAGGTGGTCGTAATAGCCGTGGAAAAACTGACGCTCGACGGGATCGTAGAAGAAGACGAGATTGCCGCGGTTCAACAGCCGCTCGGCCTGTCCGCTCAGGTCTTCGGGAAAAGCATTTTTCACGACATACAGGCCGGCGAGGAGCCAGCCGCTGTCGACGAGTGACACAAAGTAGCTCGTGCGCTCGAGCGTCGTGGTATCGTAGTAATTATAAGGAAAGCCGCTTTGATGGTAATCCAGCTTTTCCAGGGTCGTCATGGTCTGCTTTAGCCGTTTGACCGCCTCTTCTTTCGTGATGAATCCGAGGTCGTAGCCGGAAACCACGCACATCAGATAAACCCCGATGTTCGTCACGTTCGTGTAATCGCCGATCCAGGTGCCGTCACCGAACGCATCTTCCCCCTTGGCGATCTGGACCGTGTCGAGCGGCAGGCCGTGTTCCTTGTCCACGATTTCGTCAAAAAAGCGCCACGTGTCCTTGGCGATTTCTTTCAGGAATTCCTTCTGGTCCTGCGGCCACTCTTTTTTCACGACGGACTTCTTGGGAAAGCCGCCAAGCCGCGCGATCAGGAACTTGGCGAAATCCAGCCCTTCGATTTTGGTCGGTGTCTTCTCGATGCGGCGCGGAGGAAAATCAACCGCGGTCGGCCCCGGATTTCCGGTTTTGACGAAACGGATGTTGTCGATGTAAACGGTCCCCTTCTTCGCCGTCACGTGACGGTCCTGGAACACGAACACCAGCTCGTCGAGATTCTCGCGCGCGATCGAGGGATTTTCCCAGACTTTCGGATTCGAAAAATCCATGATGCCCGTGATCTTGTTCAGCGGGATGCTCACGGTCGTCCATTCGGCGGAGACCGGAACTAACGCCGAGCCCTTGATGACTTCGTCGGCCGGCGTGCCCGTGCACGGTGCCTTTTTGCATTTTTTGAGCTCGATCTTCATCCGGTTCGTGAATCCCTTTTCCGCGTCGCCTTTGATTTCGAATTCCAGGTGGTCGAAATCTTTCGCGTCGAAATTCTGGAGCTTGGTCCAGAAACCGTTCTGGGCGGGCAGTTCGGATTCCACGCTGTAGTTGAGACGGAGGACCTGCGTTTTCTGGCCGTTCTTGCCGGGCATCTCGACCACGTCCTCGTCGCACCAGGCATTGTTGATGTCTGACGCGTCCAGGTTCCAGGAACCGCTGGCGCCGCCGACCTGGTTCACCATGTCTTCGCCTTCGAAATCATGGATGACTTTGGTCTGAGGGGCGAGGGCTCCGGCCATGGCGTCGAGGTCGGTTTGAGCGTGCAAAGCCGAGGGAATGAGGAAGAAAGACGAAATCGCGAGAAGGACGGAAATCTTTGAAAGGCTGTTTTTCATAGGATCCAGGCTCTTCGTGTTAGGACGGCAGGCAAAGCGAGTTATTCAAAGAAGACGTATTATAGACAACTCAGGGGGATTTCGAAAGTAAAAGTTGGGCGGGAAAACTCTAAGACTGGTATTTTTGCAGCTGTTCCAGGGTGAGGGGCCCCGCAACGCCATCCGCCTTCAGCCCGTGAGCTTTTTGAAACCGCTTCAGGGCTTTCTTCGAGGACTTGCCCCAAACGCCATCGGCAGTCCCGGGATCATAACCCGCCTTTTTCAAAGCAAGCTGGATTTCTTTGTTTTGCACCGCGGACAAACTCCGCGGGCGCTTGACCACGCCGAAGGCCTTACCGAAAACGTAGTCCACGAGAATTTTCAAATCTTTCCACAGGCTTCGGCTGCCCAGCATGGAGACGAAAGACGCCCGCGACTGCGGCCCGATCTGCCCCACAAAGCAATGTTTCGCGGTGCGCGTCCAGCCGGTCTTGCCCACGATTTCGCGGCTGTCCCGCCACAACATTTTGTTGTGGTTCTTCAAGGGAATCTTGCGGCCGTCGAGCGACGCGATCGTCATGGTCCTGATGCGCAGCGTGCGATCGATGAAATCGTACTTCTGCGCTTCCTTGGCGATGAGCGCCATGTCGTAGGCCGTCGAATACTGGTCGTTGGCAGGAAGCCCGCTGGCATGCACGAAATGGGAGCGCCTGCAGCCGATGGACCGCGCCTTGGCATTCATCATTTCCGCGAAGGACGGTTCGTTCCCCGCGGCCGCGATGGCCAGCACCGTGGCGGCATCGTTGGCGGATTTGATGAGCGTGGCCCGTAAAAGGTCGTCGACGCGGTAACGTTCCCCCGCGCGCACAAAAATCTTGGAAGGCGGAATCGATTCCGCATCCTTGGGGATCGTGACCACCGTGTCGAGCGAAAGCATGTCCATCGCCACCATGGCCGTCAAAATCTTGGTCGTGCTCGCGGGTGCGCGCTTTTCGTTGACGTTTTTCGCGTAGATCAGATGATTGGAATTATTGTCGAGCAAAAGAGCTGAAGAGGCCGTGATCGGAAGAATGGTGGCCGCAAAAGCGGTTTCGGGCGGAGTCACAACGGCAAGAGTCAAAAGCAAACACGTCAGGATGGAAAAAAACTTTTTGGTCATGCGATCTCCGGTTGGATAGACGATTTATCGGTCTTGGGAAAGAGATTCTTTACCGATGCTCTTCTGATAAAAAATAACATGAAGAGAGCTTCCCAATCAAATAGTTTTTAAGTATAATGCCCGCCACGGTTTGATGCTTCCGAAACACCCCGCTTTTCCGCGCAGGGCAAGTCATCACCCTTTCATGGCGGCCATAGCTCAGTTGGTTAGAGCACAAGATTGTGGATCTTGGGGTCGCGGGTTCAAATCCCGTTGGCCGCCCCAGTCGAAATCCCTCTTGGACAGTGTCCAAGAGGGATTTTTTTTAGGCGCCCAACGGGATTTGAGCAGGTGGCGGAATGCTTTCGAAAATCATCCGAGAGAAACGACGTGCTTGATCCCGCCCGCTTTGGATTGCAGCAAAGGAAGCGCCTTTTCAATCGGACATCTTGCCGTAATCAGGGATTCCACGGCTCCGGGCCAGCGTTCATGAAAGCGGCCAAGATCGCCAACCGCGGATTGAAACGCTTCGGGCCCCGCGTTGACGCTTCCGAAAATCACCTGGTTTTTCAAAACCAGGGCCTTCATGATCGCACTCTCATCCACTTCCACCTGGGATTTCCTTCCGGGGATTCCGGTGAAAACGAAAACGCCGTTCGTTCCCAGATACGGGAGCACTTCGAAGCATAATTTCGCGGCGCCGGTCGCTTCATAAATGATGTCGATGTTTCCTGTTTTTTCCACCAGCTGCGAATGCGGAACATCTTGAACCGAAAGATAAGCAGCGCCGAGGCTCTCCACGATTTTGGCCTGCCGGCTCCCCGCTTCTTCGATGGAATAAACGAAAGTGCGGAAGCCCTGGAGAGACAAAAGCATGGCCCCGAGCAAACCCACGGGTCCCGCCCCCAGAACAACGGCTTTGAAGCCCTGCATCGACTGATTTTTTCTTGCCTCCGGAGACATCCAGGGCAGGCGCTCTTGGATTTTCCAGACTTCCCGGATCGACTTTTCCGCGATCGTCAGCGGCTCGATGAGCACGGCGATTTTTTCTAGACCCCGCGGAACCGGCGTCATGTATTTTTCATCGTCGACGATCCGGTCGGTCATGTAGCCGTGCAGCTCTTTGATTCCCCTTTCCCGGAAATTTCCCGTGAGGCAGAAATCAGGCCGTCCCGCGCGGCAGGCTTTGCAATCGCTCTCCAGACAGGGACGGCGGACGGAAGTGACGACATAATCCCCCGGTTTGAATTTTTTGACGTCCTTTCCGGTTTCGATCACTTTGCCCAGCGATTCATGCCCTAAAACCAGGAAGTCGGAATTTTCCGGCGGCGTGCCATATTTAAAAGAAGCGATTTCGCGATCCGTCCCGCAGATCCCGACTTCCAGAATCTGCACTTTCACCTCGGAAGCGGAATGGACGAAAGGTTCCTGATAATCGATCAGCTTGATTTCCCGGGTCTTGGGAAAAACGGCGACGGCTCTCATGCTTCAGGATTTTACCGTGCCGTCGGTTTTAAACCTATCGGGGCCTTGATGGTTCATGCTTCAGGTTTTATCGCGAGCCGGAGGATATCCCTTGATTTCTCCGCCTTGCCGAATAAAATGAATTCCCATGCACCGACTCATGCCCGTCGACAGCAAGAAAGACATTCCGTCCCAATACCGCCGCACGCCCATCGGCCGCTTTCTCGAATATCACAACATGGGCCGTCCCTTCGACAAATTCGCCCAGGCGCAGCTTCTCATCGGCATGTGCATGGACAACCGCAAGCACCTGCGCATTCCCGACAACTTCGCGTTCATCATCCGGGCGGGAGGCGCGAACCTGCGCCATGCCGAATTCAAAGTCTCCTACGCGATCGGCGTCGGCGGCGTTTCGTGCATTGCGCTCATCGGGCACAATCACTGCGGGATGGTCAATATCGCGGCCCGGAAAGAATTGTTCATCCAGGGCCTGGTCAAACGCGCAGGCTGGAAGAAAAAGGACGCGGAAGACCACTTTTCGAATTTTTCCGTGCTCTTCGAAATCGGAAGCGAAACCGATTTCATCCTAAGCGAAGTCAAGCGCCTGCGCCTGCGCTACCCCAAAATCCTGATCGCGCCCATGCTTTATAAGGTGGAAAACAACCGCCTGTACCTGCTCAAGGAACGCTGAGCCTCGGGCTTCTCCCGACACCGCTTTCAGTTCTCCGGAAACCGGTTTTACTTGTCCCTTCCTCTTCTCTCCGCATAATAAGAGAACCTCCCCGATTATTCTGGCATCCCTTATATATAAGGAAGAGCCATGCGAATCTGGGTCTTTTTTCTGTGGATCGCGATGCTCCGGGCGCCGGCGGCGCACGCTGCCGTTTACTGCGTCAACGACCAAACCGGGGCCGACGGTTTGAGCGGCCTGGCTTCCGGGGAAGATTGCGGCGCATGCGCGGTGGACGATTCCGAAGCCTGGAAATCCCTGGAGAACGTGAACCATTCCGCTTTCCGGCCGGGCGACCGGGTGTGCCTGCGCCGGGGCGGCGTGTGGAACGAGCAGCTGACGCCGCCCGATTCGGGAAGCCCGGACAGCCCGATCGTTTACGACGCGTACGGGGCCGGGCCTTTGCCGAAAATCGACGCGCCGGACGGCAGCCCGAATTCCGTGGATACGTCCGGCCGCAGCGCGGTCCAGTTCCGGCACCTGGACGTGACCGCGGAAACCAACGGCACCACGGATTCGGCCGCGCTGCGCGTGAGCGGCGGCAGCGCCGTCAAAATCGCGGATTCCGTCCTGGAAAATGCGCTCGATATTTCCGTGAACGTCATCCACGTGGAATCCAGCCCGGGTTTTGAAATCACGGGCTGCCAGATCAGCGGCGGCAACCGCGGCATCTTCGTGACCGGCGCTTCCGGGTTTCCCGGCCTCATCGCGGAAAACAAGATTTTCGACATCACGTCCGGGCTGCAGCAGGACTGGGACGGCATCCGCGTTCTGGGCGAAAGCAACGCCAACTTTGCGGGACTTGTCATCCGCGGCAATGAAATCACGGGATTCAAAGAAGACGGCATCGACCTGAGAGCGGCCGCCGGCGTCGTGGCGGAGAACAATTTCATTCACGATCCCGCCGGGGACTTCGCGAGCATAAGCGGCATCAAATTGGGCGCCAGCTCCAGCACGCCGGCGCGCGACAACATCATCCGGCGGAATTTTTTCCGCAACATCGCGAACGGGACGAACGGCTTCCACGAAGCGGTCAAGGTCGCGCAGGGGCCGAACCAGATCGTGCAGAACGTGATTCAGGGCGTTTACGACGCGGGCGTTTTTATTTCGGAGGGCGCGGCCGGCATCGAAGTCCTGGACAACGTGGTCATCGAAGCGCGGCGCGGCGTGGTGGCGGAAAACAAGGCCTCGGCCACGGTCCAGGGCAATGTGCTGAACGCGTCGGAGGCGGACCTCGAGGTACGCCAGGGCTCTTCGGTGACGGGCGGAAGGAACGTCATGATGAGTGACGCGGGGGCCAGCGTCCTGGACACCGCGAAATATTCGGGCAAGGACACCGACGTCAGCCTGCCGCCGTGAGTCTCAGCGGCTCCGCGCAGACGGACTTGCGGGCCACGATCAGGACATTCTGGCGCGCGTAGGCCCATTCCGCCAGCGACAGTTCGAATCCCGCGGCCGAAGCGGCTTTCCTCAAGTCCTCGATTTCGAAACCGTGGTACTCGCCTTTCCACAGCTTGAAGACGATCCGCACGTTCAAGGCAAGCGTCCAAAGCATGACCAGAAAACTTTTCAAGGACGTGATGCGGCCGCCGGAATGGAAATGCTGTTCGATAAGGGAAAAAGGATTGAAGGAGCGCCGCAGCGTCGACACCACCAGCGTTCCGTCGGGCTTGAGAACGCGCGCGAACTCTTCGAGCACGGCCCGGGGATTTTTCAGGTAGGCCAGGACGTTGTTGGAATAAACGCCGTCAAAGGCGCCGTCCTCGAAAGGCAGCCTTTCGTTCAAATCCACGCGAAGAAAGGACGAATGCGGGTTGGCCTCCCGCGCGGATTGCAGCATGGCCTCGGAAAAATCGGCGCCGATGATGTTGTGGCGGTCCTGGATGAACAAGCCGGGCCCGCAGCCCGCGTCCAGGTAAACCTTATCGTCTTTGATCTCGAGGAATTCCATGAACCGGTTCCGGAGCTGCTGGTAAGGGAAAAAGCTTTCGAGCCGGAGGTAAGGTTTCGAGTAAATTTGCCAGAAATTCATGCCGGAGCCTCCCCCCTCCCCGCGGCCTCGAACCGGTACACTTCGATACCCCGGAAACTCTGGTGAAGTGTTTCGCGGTAAGTTTTCCGCAGGCGGCGCAGGATCCGCTGTTCCGGATCTTTCGAATAGGATTCGAGGAGCCAAAGCGAAGGCCGGCCGCTCACGGCCGCGTCCAGCCCGCGGAGATCGGAATCGCGCAGCGGGCTGCGTTCGTGGGAAATAATTTCCCAGATCCGCGCCTTGCCTGCCAGCACGTCGCGGATTTCATGGTCCTCCGCCGAGGGCTCCCCGCCCTGAGGCGCCGGAAATCCCTCCAGGACAAGATCGGGCCGCGCCGTGTAATAAGAGTAGCCCAGGCGGGTGAAATCGGAGTGAAAGAGCAGCAAATCGTTTGAAGCGGCGCGTCCGTCGACAAAGGCCGCGGCTTCCCGCCATTCTTCCTTTTTTTCCGTGTGGTAATAGCTTGCCAGAGCCGCGCAGGCGAGAAACAAAAACGCGGCGGCAATGAAGGCCCGCCCTGCTTTCGAGCGCAGGGAAGAAAAGGCGGCCGCGGCAAGAAAATAAAAAGGCAGGGACGCGGCGATCATGAGACGCGCCACAAAGACCGGCGACCACAAGACGGAAACGACGAATGGGACAAGCAGCCCCGTCATCAGCCAGAGCAGCATCATCACGGCGCTTCGCGTAAAAGAAACACGAAAACCCGCCTCCGGAGCGCCGCGGCGGAAACTTGAAAATAAGACAGCCGCCATCACGGCCGCGGCGAGAAGCAGCAAAGGCAGGGACCCGGCGTAATATTTCAACACGGCGGCAAGCGCTGTGACCGAAGGGCGCTCTACCCACCCGTCGTTATGCATGCCGCCGGCCTGCGAAAGCATTGTCGTCAGCCAGGGCAAATAACAAATCAGGAGCAGGCCCTGCAAGGCAAGCCATACCAGCGCGGGCTGCCGCGTCCAGCGCCGGGCAAATCCCAGAGAAAGAAAATAAAAAGCGTTTTGCGCGAGAAGGACAAGCACGCCGAAAGTATGCGTGTACAGCAGCAAAAACGACGCCGCCGCGTAACCGAGGCCGTTCTTCCAATCCGGAGCGCGGTTCAGACGCTCGAAGAAATAAAACGAAGCCAGGGCCAGGAGCGTCACCAGTTCGTAGCTGCGCAACTCCTGGGAATAACGCACGTGATAGGCGGAAAAGGCCAGGATAACGGCCGCGGCAAGGCCGGCCCTGCGATTGAAAAGCTGGCGGCCGAACGCGTAAGCAAGCAGGCAAACGGCCGTGCCGAGCACCGCTGACAAGAGCCGGAGTCCGCCTTCACTCTGCGGCAGCCCCAGCGCCATCCAGCCTTTGAGCAGCAGGAAATAAAACGGCGGGTGCACGTCCATGTCCAGATGCCGGACCAGGACGCTGGCATCCATGCGGGCCGCGATGACGGAAAAAATCTCGTCGATCCACAGGCTTTGTTTTCCGAGGTTCAGGACTCGAAGCGCCAGGGCAGCCACGGCCGTGATCCCGAGCAGGAAGGCCGGCGTGTTTCTCCCGCGGAGACGGACGGGCGCCTTCCAACGTTCCTGCAAGCCTGCTGCCTGGGTCATCCTTGTTCCTTTTCGGACTACCGGTTCAAGAAGCGCGCGCCGTGGGAATCTGGCGCCGTGAAAATAATTCCGTCTGCTCTTTCCACAGGCGGATCAAGGCATTGTCTTCGGTCCATTCGATGTCCGCCACGCGGAGGGGCTCGTCTTTTTCCAGGTTCCGCGTCAGCCGCGCATAACCCGACAATCCCACGGGTAAAAAATCGCCGGCGGCAGATTCTTTCTGGTCCACGACCATGCCATAACAGTCGAAGCCGCCGATGCCGTCCAGCTGCTGCCCGCTCGAAAGAGGGCGTTTGGCGTAGGTGGCCATTTCCGCCACCAGAGTTTTTCCGGGTGAAATCACTTCCTCGCCGTACAGCACGGCTTCAGCGATGCCCGGAACCGCGTCGTACTGGCAGAGCACTCTCGGATGGAAAAAGAGATAATGAGGGCCGTCCCCCATCTTGAAATAATTCATCTCGCTGCGCACTCTGGCGTCGCGGTTCAAGGCAATGATGAAAACCCCCACGGGAATTCCCATCGTATATTCGATGATAGGTCCGCGGTCGAGCAGGCCCTTTTCCTCGAAATCCCGCAGCAGGGTTTCCAGGGAAGTCTCGGGCCCGGTCATGCCGGGCTTGGCCGGAAGCATGCCGGTGGCGTTGGCGAAAATGCACATTTCGAAATTGAGCTTCGTGCCGTCCGCGGCGGCCGTCGCGATCCAGGGCTGGATGCCGTAGGCTTTGGCGTAGGCGGCCTGCGTCTCCGGAGTGGCGTAGCGCTTCATCACGCCTTTGCAATTGCCCGCGACCACGGGTTCGAATCCGATGCCCGCGCAATAATCGTAGAGCCTCTTGAGAATGCCGCCCTGATCGCCGTCCGCGTCGCTGTAAACGACGCCCGCGGCTTCGGCGCGCCTCTTCAGGATGCATCCCACGGTCCCCTGCGTTTCGGGGTTCGAGGCCACGAAATGTTTTTTGGCTTCGATCGTCCGGAGCGCGACTTCGGTCCCGAACAGCACGTCGCCCGTCGTTTCGACGACCACGTCGATTTCCGGGAATTCATGCGGCAAAAGTGACAAGGCCGGCGTCACCACGGTGAGTCCTTCGTCCAGAGCGCTTCTCGCCTCGCCGGCGCTCGCGCACACGCGGATGTCCGCGGCTTTCACGCCCGCCGCGAGAAGCGCTTCCACGGCTTTGTGCGGCGTGCGGTTGGCGATGACGGGCACGCGCATGCCCGGCGTCCTCAGGATCTGGTAGAGAACGCCCGAGCCCAGAAATCCCGCGCCCACGATGCCCACCTGGATGGGATCATTGGCTTTGGCCCTTTTCTGCAGATCACGAAACGGCAGCATACGTCGCTTCTTTCGTCTTGAAAGGCCCGGGCTTGATAAACAGCGGCCAGGCTTTGTCCTTGTCGGAAATGAGCGGGTCCACGTCTCCGGGCCAGTCAATCCCGAAAGCGGGATCGTCCCAGCGCACGCCCGAAGCCTGTTCCGGGGAATAGAACTCGCTGATCTGATAAAAAACATCCGTGTCGTCTTCGAGCGTCTGGTAGCCGTGCGCGCAGCCTTCCGGAACATAGATCATCTTGCGGTTGCCGCGGCTGAGCGCCGTGCCGAACCAGCGGCAGAAGGTCGGAGATTCCGGCCGGAGGTCCACCACCACGTCGAAAAGCGCGCCCGCGGTGCAGCCCACGATTTTTGCTTCGGCACGCGGGGCCTGGAAATGCATGCCGCGCAGCGTTCCGGCCCGGATGTTGTGCGAAAGGCTCGCCTGCCGCAGGCGCGGGTTCAGGCCGTGCCCGCGCAGCTCTTCTTCGCACCAGATCCGCGCAAAAAAGCCGCGGCTGTCCTGATGGGGCTCGGGCGAGAGCACGAAGACGCCTGGAAGCGGGGTTTCCGTGAATTTCATTTACCAGACCTCGACTTCCGGAATGGGCACGACAAAACGGCCGCCCCACTGCCGGATGTCCTGCATTTGTTTTTCGATTTCGTCGCGCAGGTTCCACGGGAAGATCAGGACGTAATCCGGCCGCGACTCGTAGATTTTGTCCGGCGCGCAGATCGGGATCCGGCTTCCGGGCAGGTAGCGGCCCTGTTTGTGCGGGCTCAGGTCCACGGTGTACGGCAAATCCTTGGAAGAAAGCCCGCAGAAATTCAGGAGCGTGTTGGCCTTGGCCGGCGCTCCGTAACCCGCGACGCGCAGATTCTTCTGCCGCGCCTCCTCGAAGAAGCCGAGAAGCTTTTCTTTCACGCTCATGACGCGACGGGCAAAGCGCTCGTAAGTTTCCCGCTTGTGCAGCTCGGCCGCGTGTTCCCTTTGCTTGAGATCCCGCACACGGTCGGTGACCGGAAGCGCGGTGTTTTCACGGTGCCGCGCGTAAATCCGCAGCGAGCCGCCGTGGGTCTTCAATTCTTCCACGTCAAAGATCGTCAGCAGGTGGCGGGCGAAGATGCGCTCCACTACCGCGAGCGTGAAATAAGAGAAATGCTCGTGGTAAATGGTGTCGAACTGGTTGTTTTCCATCAGCTTCAACAGATGCGGGAACTCGATCGTGATGATGCCGCCGGGTTTCAGCGCGACCTTCAGCCCCTCCACAAAATCATTGAGCTGCGGCACATGCGCCAGCACGTTGTTGCCGATGATCAGGTCGGGCTGGAGTTTTTTTTCCACGAGTTCGCGCGCGGTTTCCGTGTTGAAGAACTGAACCCACGTGGGCACTCCCTTTTTCACGGCGACTTCCGCGCAGTTTCCCGAGGGCTCGATGCCGAGCACCGGGATGTTCTTTTCCACGAAATACTGGAGCAGGTAGCCGTCGTTGGACGCGACCTCCAAAACCTGGGACGATTCGTTCAGCCCGAAAGCCGCGGTGACTTTGTCGACGTAGTCCTTCGCGTGGCGGAGCCAGCTTTCGGAGTACGAAGAAAAATACGCGTAATGATTGTTGAAAATACTTCCCGCGTCTTCATAATCGGCCAGCTGCACGAGGTTGCAGACCGGGCAGAAATAAATGCGCAGATTGAAGGCCGGATCCTTGCCGTCCTGAGTTTCGAGATACGAATTCGCAAGAGGCATGCGCCCCAGGTCCAGGACGGGTTCGGGAATCAGGCATTCGCAGAAACGGCAACGGGCGCTGGCGTCGGACATGGTTCGGCTCCTTCATAAGATTCGTAATTTTTATTGAAGTGGATGGTTTCGGAAAGCACTCCCCGGCTTTTGAGCTGCCGAAGCACGTTCAGGCGGATGTACTTCGGCTTGTCGAACGTCCCGCGTTCTCCGTCCCGCGGTTCCAGCCCGGCCTTGAGTTCGCGGACCGCCATGTCCAGGCTGATCCTGGGCTGGTGGTCCGGCGCGAGCGAACGGAAAAGCGAGAAGTTGACGCGGTAAGAGCGGCGGTCGGGCGCGGCCTTTTCATTGATCGAAACGACGGCCTCGGGAAAGTGGCGCTGCACGGCATGGGCAAGGTCGCGGACCTGGTAATTCCAGGCGTCCGTTCCGACATTGACCACGAGATAGTCCCCGGCGCTCGGATCGCGCTGCACCGCCCATTCGAAAGCACGCGCCATGTCGCGCACGTGGATCAGCGGACGCCAGGGCGTGCCGTCGCTCAGGATGTCGATGCGTCCGGAGAAAAGCGCGTTGGCCACGAAGTCGTTCAGCACGAGATCCAGGCGCAGGCGTTCGCTCATGCCGCAGGCCGTCGCGAAGCGAAGGCAGGTCACGTTGAAACCCGCGTCTGCCAGCGGTTTCAGCCCTCCTTCGGCGAGAAACTTGGAGCGCGCGTACGCCGTGAGAGGATCGAGCGCGGACGTTTCCGTTTTCGCGCCCTCCTCGGAAAATCCATAAAGACTGCAGCTGGACGCGAACGCAAAGCTGCGCACGCCGGCTTTCTTCGCCATCTCGGCGAGCCTGACGGTGCCTTTGTAGTTTGTGTCCAGCGTGACTTCGTCGAAAGCCTGGCCGATGGCGTCGTTGGAAATCCCCGCCAGGTGCACGACCGCGTCCACGCCCTCGAAAATATCTTCGGTCACGGTGCGCACGTCGGCAAAATGCTGCGCATCCACGCGCGTCTCGGGGAGCACGGGCGATCCCACCAGACAATGGGCGAAATAGCCCGTGTCGAGCCCTTCGAGGCGGGTTTCGGGAAGCGCTTCGCGCAGATGGCGGACCACGACGGGTCCCACGTATCCCATGTTGCCGGTAATCAAGATTTTTCTGGGTGCTTTCATAGATTCTCCTCGGTTAGCAGGCTTCCCGCAAAAAGTTTTCGACTTCGGGTCCGGACGATGCGTCGCCATCCTTCCATTTTTTCCACGGCGCATTCCCCGCGGCCCACATTTTTTCCAGCTCCATCCGGTCGCGCATGGAATCCATGCCCATGAAAAATCCCGTGTGCCGGAACGCGGCGAGCTGCTTCAGCTTCACAAGGTTTTCCATCGGCCCTTTTTCCAGGATGGTGTCGTCGCCTTCGATCGCGTCGAGAAATTCCGGGTCCATGACGTAAAAGCCCGAATTCATCCAGCTTCCCTCGTGCGTGGGCTTTTCGACGAACTGGTCGACCCGGTTGTCCTGGTCCAGGGTGAGAATGCCAAAACGGCTCGTGTGCTTGCAGACCGTCATGGTCACGAGGCGGCGGTGCTGCTTGTGGTAAGCGATGAGGTCGGTGATGTTCACGTCGCTCAGGCCGTCGCCGTAAGTCATGCAGAACGGGCCTCCGGTGACGTGGTCGCGGATGCGCCTGAGGCGGCCGCCGGTGGCGGTGTCCAGGCCGGTGTTGACGAGCGTGACGCGCCAGGGCTCTTTCACGTGGCGGTGCACGATGATCTTGTCCTGCGCCATGTCGAAAGTCACGTCCGACATGCGCAGCGCGTATTCGGCGAAAAATTGTTTGATGATTTCGCTTTTGTAACCGAGGCAGAGGATGAAGTCGTTGATCCCGTGCGCGGTGTAAATTTTCATGATGTGCCACAGGATCGGCATCTCGCCGATCGTCACCATGGGTTTGGGTTTGACAGTGGTTTCTTCCGAAATGCGGGTGCCGCGGCCGCCGGCCAGGATGACTGCTTTCATGCGATTCTCCTTGGGTTAGGAAACCAAACGGCGCCTATTTTATCCGGCTTACGTTTCCCTCCCATCGGGCAAACACTGATAGCGGCTACGGCTTTTTCCTGAATGTCCCCCAAAACAAAGTCTTTCTCCGTGCCGGAACGCCTCCTCGCCCCTACACATTTCGGGCAAGCCCCCGACGCCTCATCCCGACTTTCATCAATATACTTCTCACCAACAGTACCGAACCCGGCGAAGATGACATGATCAGCATTGCTATTCCGGCTTACAACCGCTCCCACTACATCCGCAGCGCGATCCAATCGTGCCTGGACCAGACGCATCCGGATTTCGAAGTGGTCCTCGGCGATTCCTCGCCCCACGGCAAGATCCGCGAGATCGCGGAATCCTTCCGCTCTTCCCGGCTGCGCTACCTTTCTTATGATCCGTCCACGGAGCTGACCGCGAAATTGAACCTTCTGCTCAACGAGGCGCGCGGCGAGTGGATGCTGATTCTCTGCGACGACGACCTGCTGGCCCCGCAGTACCTGGACCGCATGCTTGCCGGCATCCGGGAATTTCCGCAGGCCACGCTTTTCCGCCCGCGCTACCGCCTGATCGACAGCGAGGGGCAGGAATTGCGCGTGGATCTGCCCTGCCAGCGGTACATGTCGCCCGTGGAATTCGTGAACAAGGTGCTGATGCCGGAAAAATATTTTTTCAAGATGAACATTACGGGGATTCTATTCCGGAGGGAGCATTTGCTGAGCAAGGGAGGATTTCCGGTGCTGCCCGTTCCCTGGCACACGGATCGTCTGACCTGGACGATGCTTGCTTCCCAGGGCGGCTGCGTCTTCGACGCGGAGCCCACTTGCAGCATC
This sequence comes from Verrucomicrobiia bacterium, assembly GCA_035495615.1. Classification (NCBI taxonomy): domain Bacteria; kingdom Pseudomonadati; phylum Verrucomicrobiota; class Verrucomicrobiia; species Verrucomicrobiia bacterium. The sequence continues at coordinate 21,774 of DATJFP010000008.1, forward strand.
CGGCTCCATGCGGGCTCGGTCACTTCGAGTTTCGTCAAGCACGTCGTGAACTCCGTCGACTCGGACCTGAAGGCCAAGCGCATCTTCATGGAAATCATCGAGGAGCTGGATGCAAGGTATGCCTCGGCGGACGAAAAGCGGCTCATCGCGAGCGCCAGGATCAATCTCGTGCGCTACATGGGAAGGCATTTGTCGCGCACGTTCGACCACG
>DATJFP010000009.1 GCA_035495615.1 Verrucomicrobiia bacterium
AGGATTTCCGCCTTGTTGACGGCGTGCTTTTCCGTGGAAAGGATTTCTTCGAGCGGCGTTTCGGTTTCCCGGTCCTGGGTCATGGCGCCGACCGTAGTTTCGGTGTCGGAAGTCAGCGGCCGCTGGAGCGAGTCCAGACGCGACGGCATGGAAAGAAGCGTGATGAGATCGTCCACGCCGACATGGAGTTCTTCGGCAAGCTCTTCCAGCGACGGTTCGCGGCCGAACTGATGCGAGAGCTTGGCGCGCGTCTGTCCTACGAGCCTGCGTTTGTTCCGGTAATGTTCGCTGAGCGGGCGCGTCTCCAGGGACTCGCCGCGCTGGATGGCGTGGCGGATCCACCACACGGCATACGTGGACAGGCGCGTCTCATGCGCGGGATCGAATCTCACAAGGCCTTCCACCAGCCCGAAGAACCCGTTTTGCACGGCTTCGTCGAACGCCTCGCCTTCGAGCTTCATGCCTCTGGCGACGTAGCGGATGAGATTGAGATACTGGGTCGAAAGAAAATCAAGCAGCTGGCGCCTTTCGGCCGTTTCGAGATTCGGGGCATGCAAGGCCGCGAGCAGGGTTCTTTCCTGGCCCGCATCCAGTTCAGCTCCGGCCGCGCGCATGATTTTCTGCGCCTCTTTCCAGTCCGCGGCGGTCTCGCCGATCACGATTCTTTCCAGAGGGTCCCGCACTTCCGGTTCGGCTTCCGCTTCTCCGGCCGTTTCGTCATCCGCCCGCAGCTCCGCGCGTTTCAGATACGTCTCGATCGCGCCCACTTCTTCCGCGAGTCTTTGGCGAAGGGCATCATCTTCCGCGACACCTCCGCGCATGACAACTTCCGCGGCCATTTCGTCCATGAGGTCCATCATGGAAACCGCCCACTCCTTCCATGACGCCAGCACGTCCGCATCCGAAAGATTGCGCGCCGGGGACAGGCCGGGATCTTCGATTTCGTTCCACGCACGCACGGTGATGGTTTCTCCATCGCGTTTCAGCGATTCGGAACGTTCCACGATGCGCTGCTCGCCTTCGCCCAGGTAACGGTTGCGCACGATAGAGAGATTCGGATGATCCCCCTTGAAAATGTAAATTTTGATTTCCGTGTATTCGTCGGGCCGGGACACGATTTCGTAATGGGAGGGCGTCTCGGTGTAGTGGTGGATGCGGTTGGGCTTGCGCGGCAGGTCATCCTGCTCCGCCGCGAGATCAAAGTCGCCAAAGAAAAGCGCATGGAAAAAATCATGGAGGGATTTGATGATCAGAAAGCCCGCGGCCGCGGACAACATGCCGGAAGAAAGCCAGGCTTGCACTTGAGGCCCCGAGCCCCACCACGCCTGAACGGCCCACGCAGCCGCGCCGCCGAAGAGCCCCGCGAAAGGGATTCCCCATCCGTAAGTCGGCCAGCGCGTGCTGATTTTGGCCCAGGGGTAATAAAGCGCTTTGAGTATGCCGAGCCCAATCACCGTGGGCAGGACCGTCGCGCCCCAGAAGGCCAGGCCCGCAAGCCCCAAGTCGAGGCGCAGCGTCACGAGAAACACGGCAAGCGCGCCCGCCGCGGAAGCAATCGCCAGGTCCGTGGCCAGGACCGCGAAATTGAAAGTCCTTTCGAGATTGTCCGGGGCCGGTTGTCCGGCTTGCGGCGCGCCGTCTTCGGCGCGTAATTCCGTGCGGCCCGGCTTTTCCAAAAAGTAAACACGGTATTCCCAGGGCTTCATGTCGAAGCCGAAAGCGCGGGCGAAACGGCGGGCCGTGCCCGTCTCGGCATTGCGCCAGCGCGCCTTTTGGGCTTCCTCCCCCTTCATCCCCCAGGCCGCGCCCTCGGGCGCATAATCCAATCGCGCGCGTGAGGCGCTGTAATTGACCAGCACCAGCGCTTCCCTTCCTTCGAAGCTGCGGCGCACGGCCACGATGCCCCGCTGGGCCAGACCGGGTGCAATCTCGAAGGCTTCGCCTTTGCGGAACAGCGGGTCGTGCGTGCGCTTCAGCCACACCTCATAAAACTTCTGCAGGCCGCGGTCGAACGTTTCCCGCCGCTTGTGCAGCGTGACATGTTTCGCGGAGGGCTTTTCCTTGGTGCGGCCTTCGATCTGCCCGTCGTAGAGCATGACCGCGCCCGGACCGCCGGCCAGCATGAGAATCGCCGCGGCCTGCGTCCGGGGCTTTCCCAGCAGCGCGAGCACGCGCATCCCGTCCGGCAGGTCGTGGTTCTCGATCGAACGCAGGGTTTTTTGCGTGTCGAAGGGCGTGTGCGTGAGGTGGCGCGTGATCTCTTGGGCGGAAGGTTTTTCCGTGCCGACGACGAGATTGTAAAAAGGAATGTCATAGACATAATCCGAACCGAAATTGAGGAAGGCCTGCTGGTCGTTCCAAAAAGTTTCCGAGGCAAAAAGGGCCGTGGGAAATTCCGCCTTGAGCGCGGCAAAGGCGTCCGGCCAGAATTCGGTTCCGATGTCGCGGCCGTACATTTTCAGGAACGCGGCGCGTGTCGTCCGGTCGGCCGCATCCAGGCGCAGGCCGCCGCCGCGCGTCAGCCGGATGATCTTGCGCATGGTTTCCAGGAGCTTGGGGCGGAGCGGCGGGTAGGCGTAATCCAGCTGCGCCGTATCGATCCACGGACCGCCCACGTCGCGGCCGTGCGAAATTTTCACGGGACCGTCAGGGCCCGCGGCCATGAAGTAAAGCCGCTGCACAAAACCGGCCTGCCCGCCTTTCGTGTAATCGTCGAGCGAGGCCGTGGCTTCGTCTTCAGGGCCGCCCTGCAGGAAATAATGCGGGTCTTCCTGGATCCACGTCGAATCCGCGCCCATGTGGTTGGGAATGAAATCCGTGATCACCTTGATGCCGAGCCGGTTCGCCCGGTCGACAAAGGCCATGAAAGAATCCTCGTCGCCCAGGTCCGGGTTGATCACATAGTCTTCGATGCTGTACGCGGAGCCCACGCGCTTCGGGTCCCACATCTTGTTGAACGTTTCCGTGAACTTTCCGGGCTTCCAGATGCCGGTCATCCAGATGACGTTGTAGCCTTTCTGTTTCACGCGGCGGCGCAGCGTCGCTTCCGAGATCTGGTCGAAGCGCTTGCCTTCCTCGCGCGCGTTCCACTGAAAAACCAACGCTCCCCGGCTGCGGATGTCCTCCAGGATGGCCGGGCTTTCGAGATTTGTCCTCAGTTCGGCGCGCTTCCGCAAAATCCCGCGGGCCGGAGATGGCACGCGCAATTCCGCATGCGGAGGGTCGTCTGTGATGGTAATCGTGTTCGTGGGTTTTTCCTCCGGATGCAGCGCGGACGCGCCGGCCAGCGTGGGCAGCTCGCGGAGCGGCCCGTAATAAAAATCATCCCGGCTGAGAAAGCCCTGGGCATTCAGGCGCAGGCGTTCGCGGAGAAACCGCTCGGCATCGCGGCGGAACGCTTCCGGGTTCCAGAGTTCCTGCTTCACATTGAAATCAAATTCGAGGCCGGCCGATTCCTTGTGCGCCTCGACTTTCCAGCCGTCCACGCGCACGGTCACCACGACTTCGCCGTCCAGCACTTCGAGTGCCTGGAAAATCTGCGCGCGGATTTCCAGGCCCGGAATGTAAAACTCACCGGCGAGCTTGCGCGGGATTTCGTCGAAATAAAAACCGATGACGCGCATGAGGTATTGCAGCAGTTCCACGGTCGCACCGTCGCCCGCGCGGGAAGCCGCTTCCGCGAGCTCGCCCAAAGCCGGCCCGGCTTTGACCGCGCGCGGACCGAGCTGGAAGAGCCGGTCGCGGATTTCATGGCTGTACAGGCTGAACAGCGCGGGCGCCGCTTCCGGATCCTGGCGGTAGAGAAACGCGCTGATCTTGATCAGGCTGATGAGGCGCGAGACCTGGCGGTCCCCGGAGGAAACCGGCGCGGCGGTTTTTTCCCGGATGGCGCGGAGCGCGTCCTGGGCTTTTTGCTGGAGCGGGTGGTTCAGATGCTCGAACAGAGCCTCATGATGCGGCGAGGCCGTGAACTCCTCGAGCAGGGAAACCGGATACTCCGAACGGATTTGCCCGAGCGCGCCGAGCACCGCGAGCAGCGGATAAAAAAAGCGGAAAGGGCCTTGCTGGGCGGCCTTGCCTTCGTAAAACCCCATCTGCATGGCCAGGCTCATCAGCGCGTCCCCGGCCGCGGGCCCCAGTTCACCGAGAAGCTCGATGGCCAGCCCCTGGACGTACTCGTCATCACTCAGCCGGAGAAGGGCCGCCAGTTTGTCCGCGATGGTTTTCGAGTGTGAAATTAACGGCACGGCAGGCGCGCCGTCGATGGACCGCAGCGCGCGCCGGATTCCCGCGGGAAAATTCCCATGGGCCACGCGCAGTTTTTCCACGGCATTGAGAAAAGTCAGCAGCATGGGACGCGCGCCTTCGGCCTTGGGCCCAAGAAGCTCGAAGAGGTCGAGGATCGTCTGAAGCAGCTCGATCTGCCGCGCGGACGGGCCGGACGGAGGAAGGATGATGCCGCCGGCCGATCTTCCTTCGGAAAAACTGTAAATGAATTCGAGATACGCGGGCCGCAGCATGGCGGTCAGCCCATCCGCGATGTTCTGGAGCGGGTCGTCCGGCCTTTCCAGGATCTTCATGCCCTGCGGCACGGCCGCGTCGCGGATCGGAAGGCCATGCTGGATGTCGGCCAGGTAAAACGGCATGAAAAACGGATTGTACGGCATGAATTCTTTGTGGTATTCGGACCAGTCCAGTTTCCGTCCGGCGGTTTTTTCGAAATCTTCCGGCACCCACATCAGGCTGAAATGCAAATGAGGCGGCGCGCCTTTCCACTCCGGCCCCGGGTCCGCGATTTCCGCGACGATCGTGTCTTCGGTGACGCGGTCGCCCACGCGGACTTTGGATTTCACATGCGAATAAAGCGTATAAGCCCTGTCCCCGGACGCGTTGCGCAGGGGATGCTCAACTACGACGGTCTCGCCCATCACATCGGGGATGATCGCAGCGACACGTCCTTCGGCCGCGGACCTCACGCCCGTTCCGGGCGGCACGTAGGCAAAGTCCCCGTATTCATTCACTGCGATGAAGACGTCCACGCCCTCGTGAAACGGCGCCATGCGGAGCCGCGCGGGCTCCATGTATTTTTTGACGTCGAAATCGATGATGCGCCCGCTTGCGTCGCGCTTCAGCGTGGTGTTGTGCCACCATTCCGTGGGATCGCCGAAGCCGCCGCCGGGCAAAAGCGCGATGCCCGTGATTTCGTGCCCGCCTGCCAAAGCGTCCAGCTCGCGCATCGAAATCGGCCGGTCCGGCCGGCGATTGTTCGGCACCAGCGCGCGCTGCGTCAGATAATGATGCAGATTCAGCGAGGCCGGCACTTCGGCCCTTTGGCGGCGGTAGGCCATGGTGTCTTCGAAACTCAGCCAGGCCTTTTTCTCTTCCACCCAGACTTCCGCGCGGCCGTAAGAAGCTCCGCTGCCCTGAGCCGCCGCGAGGCGGTACAGAATCCCGGCACGGGTGTTCGATTCTTTTCTTTTGTCCACGGGCAGGTGTTCGAACGGCTTGCCCTGCACTTCGTCGAGAGAATAGGCCCCCGGTGCATCCGGCGTGCTCGCCGCAAGCCCGTTCGCTTCCATCACCAGCCCCCAATCGGTCACCGTGGGCGCAAAATAGCGGTAAGCCTTCTCAGCCGGGAGAGCCGGCGCCGAGGCGCGGGCGAGCGCGGCAAATTCGCCGGCCGTGTAGGTCTTGCCTTCCGCGCCGAGCACGCGGGCCGCGATGTACTGATGTGCGAGGCGTTCGTAGACCACGACGAATTCTCCCGGGTTCACGGCCGCGGGCATGTCCCGCGTCACAGGGAAAGCCTTGAGCGGAAGATACGCGCGCGTTTCCTTCTCCGGCAGCGTGGCGAGAAAGGCAAAATCCTTTTCGCGGAGGACCTGAAAGATCTTTTGCGGCGCCGGGCCTTTGGTGGTTTCTTCCCGCCGCACGCCGAGTGCGATCATGGCCGCGAGCGGGAGGTAAAATTCCTTGAGCGCCCCGCTTTCAGCGGCGGTGCGCAGCTCGCCGCGCCGCACCCGGTCCGCCAGGTCTCCTTCCACCTGGCGCGTCAGGATTTCCAGAGGGCTTCCGGCAAAACGCTCGACGCTTTGGGTGACCGCGCGCAATTCCGCCTGGCCCGCGGGCACGAGAAAGATGGAGGCATTGCGCGAGGCGCGGCTCACGCGGTACGGGATTTCGAAAGGATGATTGCCGTCCGACATGAGCTGCTCGTAATACGCGTGATGCCGCGGGTCTTCTCCCGAGATCAGCGGAGAAACCACGGCATAGGACAGGCCCAGCTCTTTGAGATGCGCCAAGATCCGGTCTTTGTGAAAGCCGCCGAAGACAAGCGCCGCGGTGGACTCCTCCGAAGCCGCGAAGGATTCGAGCGCGGCCTTGACCGCGGCGTCGCGGGCGCGGGCGGTTTCGTAAAAGAGCAGCGCATTCTCGATCGAATTTTCCCAGCGTTTGGAAAGAAGGACGGGCTTGTGTGTCTCGCGCGCGATGAAGTCCGCGATGGCCTGCGTCTTCAGCCCGCGCAGCGCGTCCTGGGCGGCCTGGTATTCTTCCGCGGAAACCTCGATGCGGTTCAGGCGCTCGAGCAATTTCAAACGCTTCAGCAGGCCGAAGATTTTCCGGCCGCGTTCGTCTTGAAGCTTCGCGGCCGCAAAGGCGTTTTCCCACGCATCAAGATCGCGGAATACCGCGACCGGGTCGAGTGCTTCGGCCCGGGCCTGGTCTTCCGGCTTGGAAGATTTTGCCGCGGCGAGAAGAAGCGCGATGGAAGCGGGTGGGTTTCCGCCCGCGAGCGCTTCGAACCGGTTGAGATAGGACGGCAAATCCAGTTTTCCGCCGTCATAGCGGTCCTTGAGCCGGCGCCACTCTTTAAGCTCCTTCGGAAAAACCTGCGCGGCCAAAATTTCGAGCGGCCGACGGAGCGCGGCCAGATCCGACTGGATTTCATCGCGGGCTTCGGCGGCCTCGCGGTACTTCCCGATGTTTTTCAAATGGAGCCCGATGCTGTCCGCGCCGATGAGCTTGAAATCCCGCGTGCGGTTGACGTGCGCGTATTCAGCGCCGCCAATGCGGAGCTGGTCCATCAGGAAGTACGAGACTTTTTCTTTGAGCGCGGGATCGGCAATGAAGCCGAAGTACGCGTCGGTCGGTACGGCGCCTTCGTAGCCTTCCTCGTAAACCGTGCGGACGCCGCGTTCCTCCACCAGATGGCGGACGAGCGCCGCGATGTGCGTCTGCGCTTCGAACGAATCGTGCGCGTCCTGGATGAAGATGAGTGTTTTGCCGGAACGGCCTCGGTGGAATTCTTCGATGCGGCCCAGCGAAGACGGAATGCCCAGGTCCGGGGACAAAGACGCGGCGCCCGCGGCATAGGTCGGGTCCGCGGCAAGCAGCGCCAGGCATAAAAAGGCGGCGGTGAAGCGTCTGAAACTCACGGGCATGCGGGGGAAAATCTCCTTTAAAAATCCGGATGAGACTTCATTAACTTATATAAGGGTAAAAGGGTAACTGAAGGAGGAAAAAACCCAAAATCGGGTGAAGAAGGCCGGATGTTTTTGATGAGACGTGATCGAATTTACTAGCCGAGGAAAATCGATTTCCGGGCCGCTTTTGAACGTTTCTGGCTTATGCAGCCTGCCCCCATCGCCCATCGCGATGGGACAGTCCGGGAGAACCAGGACGGTTCTCTCCGGATTCGCGGCACATTCTTTTCTCTTTATGCCGCCTGAGCCACGGCTTCGGCGACTTGCGCCGCGAGATAAGCACGGGCGACCGCGGCTTCGACCGTGAAGCCCCAGCCGTCCGTGTTATTTTTGAGGATGTTCTGGAATCCGTTGTCGAAACGCAGCAGCCGCGCGAGCAGCGAGGCCTTGAGCCGAGCCGGATCCTTGAGCAGCGCTGCGTCGCCTGCGATGAGATCGGCAAGGTGAAGGGCCGCGACTGAACGCAGCAGCTCCGCGTAATCGAGCAGCAGAGGATCGTCGATGGTGTCTTTGTTCATGTTAAGCGGCACAAAGATCCGGTCCACGGCCTCCGCCAGCTGCCCGGCCACAAGCAGCGGCACGCCCGCCTGGTCGTTCATGGGAATAATCGAGCGTGACAAGTTGACGGGCCGAAGGTGGATGTCCAGGGCGCGGAAACGTTCCTGGTAAGCCGCGGGCAATTTCAAATTAAACGCCATTTCCGAAACGCGGCCCGGATGCTGCTGCAGGACGCGCGCCAACTGCCCGAACATCGAGGTCTCGCCGGCCGCGGCGCCTTCGGTGAGCGCAAGGCCGAGCGTGAAGCTCTTGTCCTTGATCTGGTCGAGCGTGGCCAGGAGCGCCTGGACCTCGCGCCGCCGGATTTCCAGCGCCTCGTTCGTCCACACGAATTCCTCTTCGCTCACGGACGCGGCAAAGGCCACGAGCACCGCTTCCTTCAAATAATTTTTCGCGCCGTCAATGCCCCGCGCGGCGGAAAGACGGAGCCAGACTTCAGAAAATTCTTTGGCGTCCATTACAGTCTGAAGCCGCAGCAGCCGCCGCGCCTCAGCCTCATAAGCCGAAGGAATCAGCGCGGCCGCAGCCGGTAGAAGATCGCGCAATTCCGACTTAGGAAGTGTCAACTCCCAGACGGCGTTGAAACTGGGTTGGCGGCCTGTCGTCAGGATGCGGACGGCATCCTCTTTCGTCAGCGCGTAGCTTTCGCCGAGAATGCGGCCCAGATAATTGTCCGCCGTTTCATGCGATTGATCGGGCACGAAGCCGCGGCGAAGGTAAAATGCCACTTTCTTGGCCTGCTCCGCGGGATTGTCGTCCGCGATCTGGCTTTGCTCATGCACGGCGAAGGTTTGTTTGCCGTAGCGGTTGAAAAGAACGCCCAGCCCGGCGTAAAAAACCTCGTTCACGAAATTTTCCCCGCGGAAGGCGCGGAAGATGTGGAAGCCCAGGTTCACGCGGTCGCTGTTGAGGGTAAATCCGGAATAACCCACGATGCGCCCGTTGGCCTTGGCGCTGTCCGCGACGCGGAAAATGAAGCGGCCTTCATCCCCTGCCTTATTCGTCGGTACAAAAGTGATATGGAGGAACCGCCCATCCTGCAGCGGCAGCGAAGCCCTCAGGCTTTTGTTCTGATTGTCTTCCATGGCCCGGTAATTTTCTTCGGCGAAGTCCGCGCCGTTTTCCCGGACCGCGTCCCTGAAGGCCCGTATCTCGCTGACGATCTGCTTGCCCGCAAAAGGCTGGAACCGGAGCGCGGCAAACCGCGGATCCAGGATCCGTGGGATAACCTGGGCTTCACGGTACGCGGCCGGGTCTCTGTCCAGCGTCCGCAATTCCGATTTGGCTGCTTCTCCGGCCCCCTCCGCTTTGGGAACCTCGGCGCCGGGCGGCACGACTTTGCCGCGGATGGTGACCAAGCCCGTCAAGGTGCTCACCTGGCCGATGGGGTCCGCGGATTTGGGCGTGAAAATGCGGCCGAAATCGTCCACTTGGACTTGAAGGTGAAGCAAGGGCACAAGCGTGGACTGCTTGGCGGTATATATTTTCTGATTCTTGTCGTAATAAAGGCTCGCGATCCCCTGGGTCCCCGTATCCAGGGAGACATGGAGATCGCCGGTGTTATAGGCGTTTCCCACAATGTCGTGATCGAAAAAGCCGATCTCGCCTTCGGCCATGTCCTTCTGGCTGTAGGGCTGCCCTTTGACAAAAATTTGATCGCCCAGGTTTTTACGAAAGATGTGAATCAGCGGCATCGACGCCGTGGTCATGGAAAGGTAGCGGTCTTCCCGCGCGGCGATCAGCGCCATGAACCGTACTAAAACCGTGGGGATTTTCCACTTCCTCTCCACCGCGTCCCCGGCCAGTTCTTTGTAAGGATAAAAAGCATCAAGATAAACCGTGCCCTCATTATGGTTGAAATTCATCTCGCCGATTTTCTTGTCGTCGACTTTGACGTCGACCATGTGATGGAACTGCGTTTTCGCCATCGAAAGCCGCAGGGTCTTCCCCTCCGGAAGAAAGCCGGTAAGATTCACTTCGTAGGTCTTGTCCGGCTCGTCGGAAGCCAGGTAATCGAAAAATTCGGGCGTAAGACCGTATTGCGCATACTCGGGCGAATCCGGCATCGTCCGCAGCTCGGCGCGGCCTGACGTTTTGCCGCGGATAGCGTCAGGGCCGACTTCGGATTCAGGACGCGGCACCGCGGCGAAATCTTCAGGCGGGATCACCGCTTCCGGGGCTTCGATCCAGAGAAGGTCCTGGGCCTCGCGCAATTCCGCATGCGGCGCGGGAGCAAGCGGCGTTCCCTCGATTGTCACGGTCCAGCCAAAGTTTTCCACGCGTCCCAGGAGCTCGCCGCCTTCACGGCCTGAAAACACTTCTCCCCGTTCGCTCACGCGGACTTCGCGGTCCTTGAGTTCAGGCACGGACGTTTCCGTGACGCGGTAAACGCCGCCGGCATAGTCGAGCGCCACGTCCGCCTTTTTTCCGCTTTCCAGCCGGACAGCCAGATTCCCGGTGACGGCCTGCGAATAGAACCCCAGTGCCCCGCTGCGGAAATCGTCCTGGAAATAAGGCTTTCCTTTCACCGAGACCTGGCGGTCCAGATTCATCAGCATGAGGCGCGTCAGCGGAGAAGAAGACGTGGTCACGGACAGCAAATCGCCCTGCGTGCGAGCCAGGAGGGCGAGCCAGCGGACCGCAAGCTGAGGAATTTTCAGCTGGCGCAGCGGCGAATCCGCGTTCAGCGCGGAATACGGATGGAACATGTCGACCCACAGGGTTTGACGGGAACGGCGGAACGTAAAATCGCCGAGCAGCGTACCGTCCACCGAAAGCGCCACGTTATGCGAAATTTCCGGCCGGCCGAGCGAAGAGGTTTTGTAAATTTTCATGTCGAGCGTTTTGCCCTGCGGCAGAAAACCCTTCAGGCTCAGAGCAAGAGACTTTCCGAGTTCGTCACTCCGCAGATAATCGAAAAAGCCCGCATCCAGGCCATATTCGTCCAGCAGCGCCCCCTGCTCGCGCAGTTCGCTTTTCGCGGCCGCGGGAACCTCAGGCGAAAGGCGGAGCGCAGGAAGATTCCGGGGATCGGCAAAATCCTGCGAGAGCGCGGCGGCCGTGACTTGGGGGACGGAGACAAGGCCTTCGAGCGCCTGAAGGACCGCGGGGCCGTCAAGCGTTCCCTTCTCCTGCAGCCCGCGCGCCTTGTCCGCGAAGCCGTCGATGTTGGCAAGCCAGGCATCACGCACGCGTTCGCGTCTGTCCGCGGCAAGCTCGTCGAAGAAGCGGGTATACCGGCGCGCGTCCTCGATGCGGCCCGCCTCCGCGAGGTCGCGGAGAAGCTGATCGCGCCAGGGCTTGAGAAGTTTTCCATTCTCCGCCTTTAACAGCTCGTCGCGCAGCCCGCGCACAAAGGCGTCGTAAAGATTGACCTTCCCGTTTTCGATCCGGAAGTAAGAACTCCATGAAACCTTGCCCTGCATCTGATCCAGATAGGCATTGTCTTCCGGCAGCTCTTCGATCGCGGGCGTCACCAGCACATAAGACACCCCTTTGGCTTTGAGCTTGCGCGTCAGTCCTTCCGTGTGAAAGCCGCCGGCCACAATCATCATGGAATCCCGGCCGTTCTTTTGCATGAGCGCGCTCGCCCGCTCGTAAAAAACCTCGTCACGCTTTTGCGCCAGCTCGTAAAATTCCAGGTGCGGCTTCATCAGCCCCACCAGCTCGTGCATGTCCCGTTCCCCGGCAATGCCGTCCTGCGCGACGGTCCAGGATTGCACGTTCCGGATGAAGTCCCGGATCAGCGTCCAGTCGTCCTGCGTGATTTCGAGGCGGGCCAGGCGCTCGAGCGCTTCCAGTTTCCGGCCGCGGGCATCGAGCGTTCTTTCTTCCGGTGATTTGAAAAGCGATTCCTTCACGTCCTCGACGTAGCGTTCGAGGTCTGAAAACAGCTGCGTGCCCTGGATGTCTTTCATTTTTTTCTGGCGCCCGACGCGGCGCCGCAGGTCCTGGGACGCGTCCGTCCGGATCTTGTATCGGGCGGCCAGTTTTTTCAGCAGGAGCCCGAATTCCTGGGCCGGGATTTCCGAGACATTGAACTGCTGCCACGCGGCGCTGAGCGCCTGTCTGTCCTTTTCCAGTTCCGGCGACGGCGGCAGCTGGTGCAAAGCGCTCTGGATTTTCTTCGCGATCTCGCGCACTTCGATGTCGAGCGGGACCTGGCTGCCGCTCTCCTGCTGTTCTTCAAGCAGCACGGCGAGGCGCGATCCTTTTTCCGGCGGAAGCGCCTGGGCGAGGCGGGCCAGCAGGTCCAGGAGGCCGGTGTGGTTGCGTCGGAACTCTTCGAGCGCCTTGTCCACGGCGAGAAGGTCGGACGAGTAAACCGTTTCTTTTTCTTTGCGCAGGGCTTCGGAAAGGCCGCCGACCTGCGCGAGAAGCGAATCGCGGGCCGCCAGCGCTTTCAGGAATGCAGCGATGCCCTTCTCATACAAGTCCCCGTTTTCGATACCCTGGAAAATCATGCCGCGCTGCGCCGCATTTTCCGGCAGAAGCGCCGCAGCGGTCACGCCCGTAAGTTCGCCTCTCTTGCCATAAGCGCCGAGCGTTTTGCGCAGGAGCGCGGGATCGGGAAAGCTCTGAAAAATTTGCGGGTCCAGGACGCTGGCCGCGCCTTCCAGCCCCACGAGGTCGATGCCGTACGAGGACTGAAAAAAAGAAAGCGTTTTATAAATGCTGTGCTGGGCATCGGGAATGGCGTGGGCGTCCTGGATCAGGACCACGATTTCGGAGCCGGTGCCGCGGTAGATTTCTTCGATGCGGCCGGCTTTCGAGGGAAGGGTCACGGCCGTGAGATCGTGGAAAAGATTTCCGGCCGCCGGCGCCGCGGCCGCTTCCCGCGCAAAGGCCGGAGGCAGGCAAGGAATCTCCAAGGCCAGCATCGCGGCCAGCCCCAAAGCAAGCCCTTTAAAAAAAAGCCCGCCCCTGCGCTTTTTAAATCCGCCTTTCACCGTCACAAGACACACTCCTCCTAAGAAGCTTCTATAGTATAGAGTGCCACGGGACAGGCGGGACGCCTAATAGATGCTAGAAATTGATTGCCGCTTATAAATAAAGAGAAGCAAGAATGGAGAGAACGGTTTAACCGTGAAGGATTTTCTGGACCTGCGGATTGTTCGCGAGGCCGGGCTCGAGCTTGACCGCCTTTTTCATGGCCGCGACCATTTCCCCGTTCTGGCCCAGCCCGTCGTGGACGCGGGCCATGCTGATATAAACGCCGGCCTGATCGGGCACAAAATGCGTGAATGTCTGGTAAGCTTCGAGCGCTTCGGGCAGCTGATGCAGTTCTTCGTACAGGATGCCGAGCTGCAGGTAACTCGGCGGAAAGCGCGGGTAACGGCGGATCATGTCCTGCAAGGCCTCGACTTTCGCAGGCGCGTCGAGGAGGCGCAGTTTGATGTCCGTGATCTTGTTCGAGACTTCGAAATCGTGTTTTTTTGCCGCGAGCACTTTTTCCAGGAGCGGCAGCGCCTCCTGATAATGTCCCAGATCGAACTGCGTGTCGGCCAGCCCTTTCATGAAACGCGTTTCGTCCGGAGCCAGCGTGACCGCCTGGTTGAGTTCGGCCAGCGCCTTGTCGGCGTCGTTCATTTTCTTGAGCACCAGGCCTTTGTAATAATGCAGCTCCGCGCTGTCGAGCCCGCGCCCGGCCGCCTCGCTCAAATAGACCAGGGCTGAGTCCGGACGCTCCATGGAATATTCCAGGATGCCGGCCAAGAGGAAATTCTCAGCGCTGTCCGGATCGATGGCTTTGGCTTTTTCCAGCGCGCCCGCCACGTCGCGGTACATACGCTTGGACAGGAGCGAGCGCGCGACCTGCTGGTAGAAATACAGGTTCTTCGCGGGCGGCGGATCGATCTTAAACGGCGTGTAGTCGAAATTGCGAAGCGCCTCCATGAAGAGATAATTTTTATCGAGCGTCTGGCGGTACAGGTTGCGCGGCGCGGAAAATTCGAGGATGGGCTTGTTGTCGGTATGCACGCCCGCGTCTTTGGAAATCTCCCGCAGCTGCGCGTCGTCCAGGACAAAGGAACCGGCCAGCGACTCCGGCGTCTGCGTTCCATAGGGCCCGAGGTCCTGCTTGACGAGAGGAATCTCGTCGAAAGCCTTTTTGATTTTTTCCTCGTCGATGACCAGCGGATCATTCGAGCCGATCAGCATCAGGTCCGGAAAATAGGACGTCCACAGCTGCACGTGCGGAAAGCCCTGGCTGAAAGTCTTGATGATCATGGCCAGATCGCTCTGAGACATGCTGTAAGCATGCAGCCACTGGCAAGCGATGCCGCCCGGCTTGAGATGCCGGCTCATGTTCTTGAAATGCTCGAGCGAGAAAAGATTGGCGACGCCGGCCATCCACGGGTTGGACGGCTCCGATACGATCACGTCGTACGGCTCCGGCTGCACCAGGAGGAAATTGCGGCCGTCGTTGACGAACAGTTTCACGCGCGGGTCCTTGAGCACGTCGCGGTTGAGATCCGGAAAAAACGAGGACGCTTCCACGACCGCCTTTTCGAGCTCCACCGCGTGAATCTCCTTCACGGGATAAGCTGCCACCGCGGCCACGGTGGACGCGCTGCCCAGACCGATGACAAGCGCTTTTTCCGCGGGTCCGTGCAGGATCATGGGCAGATGCCCGAGCAGGTACTGGGTAAAGGCATCGCCGTTCGACGCATCCACTTTTCCGTTCACGGCAAGCGAGCGGTTGTCCTTCAGGCTCACGACCGTGACCGTGCCGCTCAGGCCGTCCTTGTAATAAATGATCTCACGCTCGCGGAACGCGCCGAAAAACTGCTGGCGCGACAGATGCACGACATCCCCCGGCTTCACGGCTGTGTCGCTGGAAATCATGGTCAGGTTCCAGGGCTTCACGAGCACGGCGGAAGCGATGAGCGCCGGAAAGAGCACGGCAAAAGGCGCGAGCCGCCTGGGCTGTAAATTCGGGCGATGCCCGAGGAACGTGATCAGACCGATCAGGCCGTTGATCGAGGCGCCGAGAAACAAGGTCTTCTGAATGCCGATGGCGGGCAGGATCCAGAATCCCGTCAAGGCCGCGCCGAAAATCGTGCCGATCGTGTTGGCGAAATACGAACCGCCCACGTCGCGGCCCAGAGAATCCGAGCTGCGGGTCACCTCGATGAAGCACGTGAACATGGCGCCGATGAAAAGCGTGGGCAGCATCATGATGCGCGAGCATAGGATGAACCTTCCGAATTCCATGGCGAGCGGATTGTCGTGCGCCCAGGCATAGGTCCGCACGAACGCGTACGGCATTTCGTTGAACTGGTTGATGCCCCAGAAGACGGAGACGGCGGTCAGCACCTGCATGGCGGAAAAAAGCGCGAGATCGCCGTTTATTTTTTTGGAGACCTGGCTGAAGATCCAGCTTCCGAGCGCGATGCCGAGAAGGAAGGTGGCCAGCATGACCGTAAACGAATAGACAGCGCTGCCCAGCACGATGGCCAGAACGCGCGTCCAGGCCAGCTCGTACATCATGGAAACGGCGCCGGAAAACCCGAAGAGGATGAGGAGAACCTGTTTCCACGCGCTCCTTGCCGGAATGCCGGTGCCGGCCGCGGAAGCCGCGGGCGGAGGCGCATACGTTTCCCCGGCCGCGAAATCTTTCAGGGCCGCGTAGATGATGAGGTTCATCGCACCGGCCAGCAGCACAGTCTGCCACACGCCGATGAAATAAATCGCGTAGAACCCGCTGACGAGCACGCCGATCACGGCACCCAGCGTGTTGAGGCCGTAGAGCAGCCCGACATAGCGGCCCGTGTCTTCACGGTCGCGCACGAAATACTGCGAAATGAGCGGCAGCGTGCCCCCCATCAGGAACGTGGGGAGAAACAGCGCGGCAAAGGCCAGGACGAATTTGAAGATATTGAAGACGAGATAAGACGGTTCGAAGGTGCGGTAAAAGCCGACGGCCCCCCACTCGATGAGTTTCCACAGGAGCGGACTCAGGAATGCGTAGACGCCCACGCCGCCTTCCAGCAGGGCATAAAGCCGCACGGGATGTTTCTGCGACGTCTCGATGCGGTTGCCGAAATAAAGCGCGCCCAGCCCCAGGCCGGCCATGTAGCTGGAAAGGATCGTGCTGGTCGCAAACGTCGTATTGCCGAAGACCAACGAAAGGACGCGCAGCCAGGCGACCTGATAGACGAGCCCGCAAATCCCGGAAATGAAAAAGCAGGCCAGGATGGTCTTTTTGAGCTGGCTGTCACGGGCCGAAACGCCTGCGGAAGTCTTGACCGTCATGCTGTCCTTTGGGGTTGGAAGGTTGAGCTATATTTTCGGTTTCCGGGCGGATAAACTGGAGCCTGCAATAAAAAACCCCGCCCCCTTTTGAGGGGCGGGGTTCCGAAAAGCTAGGCCTGCGGCGCGGGCGGCGGAGCCGAAGGTCCTGAGGAGTCGCGGACCGTGTTGGGGTTCCCCGGCCGGTTCCCGCGGGGACGGCGCCGGCGGCGGCGGAAACGGCGGCGGGACCCGTCATCATTGTGGCCCTGCCTGTCGTGATGCCCTTGCCGGTCACGATGGCCGTGCGAATGGGAGCCGTAGGACGACGCGGTAGACGCGGCGGCCGCGGGCTTGTGATTGTTCTTCGGCGGCGCGAAAAGCCCCAGCAGCTTTTTCCACCAGCTTTTCTTTTCCGGCTTTGCCTTGATCAGCGTGACCACCGAATCCGGGCGATGGTAAAAGCTCCGGTCATGCGTGTCTTCTTTGGGAAAACGGTCCTGGCGGCCGCGCCCCCTTCCTCCCCGCCCGCCGCGGCGGGGACCGCCGCCTTCGCGCGGAGACTCCGCTTCGGTCACGACGATGTCGCGGCCCATGAATTCGCGGCCGCTCAGCTCCAGCGCGCGCGCCGCATCCGTGCCTTCCACCATCTGGACGAAACCGTACCCTTTTGATTTTCCGGTCCTCTTGTCCACGATGACAGTGACGCTTTCGATGGCGCCGTAGGGTTCGAACAGTTTCTTCAATTCTTCGTCTTTGGTGTCAAAACTCAGGTTGCCCACAAACAATTTGGGTTTCATAATCGTTACGCTTCCTTCTTTCGTTGTCGTTCTCTGCCCGGGGCGGCATTTGCCGCCAGGTCTCACGCGGGAGACTTCCGCAATCGCTCCCTCGGCCCGGTGTCCTCTTTCTTCGGGTCTTCCGGACACTTCAAGTGCCGGGCCGGATCCTCATGGGTCAGAGGCCGGGGCCCACCCTTGGCCCCGATAGGTTGAAATCACTCGCGAGTCCGCCGTCCGGCGCTTCGCGAGGGTGCGGCTTTAAGCCGCCATGGTATTCGGATTGGAGCTGGATTTCAAGAGCGAACGCAGGGGGTGTTGCCTGCATTTTGTACTGGGTTTATCGGCATGTTCACGATTGGATGGAGGGGTTAAATCCCGTTTCCTGTCCCAAGGTCTTTCCGTTCCAGCTTCCGTCAATTCGTGTTCGGTCTTCGTCTCCTTTCCTGGATTTGTTCCGGATCCGGGCCGGTTTTGGGCCGGACCACGTCTCCGGGATATTACCTATAAGATAGCACAACTCCCTTCCGGACTGAAGAAACCTTGGTCAGAACCCGATCTCTCTTTTGGAACTCTTCTTTTATAAGGTAAAATTAGCTTATGAAACCTAAACCTGTTTTCGGGCTCGTTTGTACCGGCGGGGGCGCTCACGGCGCCTACCAGGTGGGCGTGCTCAAATACATCCACGAGAGATTCTCGCACCAGGAACGCAGCCCTTTCCAGATCTTCACGGGCTGCTCCTGCGGCTCGCTGAACACCAGCTTTTACGCGGCGCAGGCGCTGGACGCGCGCAAAAGCCGCCTGTGGCTCGAAGAACTGTGGATGGGCTTCCACATCCCGAGTTATCACGGCAACATGCTGAAAAACGCCTTCCTGCTCTTCTGCCGCGAGAAACTGCGGGCGAAAGAGGATCGCCATGCGACCTGGTGCCTGCTGGACCCTAAGCCCATGCTGAACGTCATCCGTAACGGCTTTGTCCGTGCCCACCTGGAAAAGGCCATGGCGGAAAAAGCCACGCTCGGCATCGGCGTCGTCGCGACGGAGCTTGTTTCCGGCCGGTGCTGCTGGTTCCTGGAAGGTCCGCATGCCATCAGCTGGAACATCTTCCATTCGCTGGCCAAGGTGGAAAAAATCACCGTGCCTCACATCGCAGCCAGCTGCAGCGTTCCGATCTTCATGCCGCCGGTACGCGTCGGCGACCGCTACTTTCTCGACGGCTCTGTCAACCTCGACCGCCCGCTCAGCGCGGCCATTTCCATGGGCGCCACGCGCATCCTGACCATTGCGACCGATAAGCCGTACCCGGACGAATTGCCGTCTTATTCCCCGTCTTTCCGGCCGCGCATTTCCAACGTGATCCGCATGCTGCTCAACCGCCTGAGCAAAGACGCGGCCACCGACGAGGCCATCCAGATCGAGGCCTTCAACCAGTTCTACCACGACCTCTCCCGCAAAAACCGGCGCCTGGAAAAAGGCCTGGACCGCCTTCCCCTCTTCCACGAAGAGGCCATGCCGTCGCATTACCGCCCCACCGAAATTCTGCAGCTCCATCCTTCCAAGCGCATCAAGCAGACTTCCGTGGATGCCATCTACGGACACGGCGAGCAGGTCAAGCGCCGCCACACGCGCTTCATGTTCCACGAAAAATTCATCCGCGAGCTGATCCATCTCGGATACGAAGACGCCAAGGCGCAGCACGAAAAGCTGACAGCGTTTTTCCTCGGGGACGGCGTGAACGGCAGGCGGTGGTTTTCTTTCCTGAAAAAAGGCGAGTCTTAAAAGACCCGGTTGAAGATCCAGGCGGTCAGGATGACTTGCGGCAGGATCACGGCGGGCATCCCCAGCGCGGTCCGCGGCCCCAGATTTTTCCAAAGCCCATGGGGACAGGTCCAAGGACCTGTCCCCGTCCATGCAACGTATGGTAGGCCCGGCTGGAATCGAACCAGCGACCCTCAGCTTAGAAGGCTGATGCTCTATCCAACTGAGCTACGGGCCCAAAAAACAAAGTTTTTTGGGCTTCTCCGTGCGCGATTTCCTTAATCGCGACGGAGCCGTACTTGCGCAACTGGCGCAAGTGCGGCCCAATAAATCAATTCCGGCTTCCCCGCGAGGCTTTCCTCAAGCCGAGACGGGGCGAACTATAAATTTAAAGACCTATTCGATAAGCGCGCGTGGTCTTGGGAATAGGCCGAGAAATTGCTTAGTATAATTAAGGAAAGGCTGTTAACGCAAGAACTCAGGCAGGACCCTATCTCGCCGCAGCATTGCCCTTGGTATACACCCCAACGAGCTCCGCTTTTCCAAGCACATGCCCTTCCATCGCTTTCAGGACATTGTCACGCGAAGCACCCGCGGGCAGCTCGAGCGGGGCGTCCAGCGCGAAAAGCTTGAAGTAGTAGCGGTGAGAACCCGACGGCGGCGACGGTCCGTCGTAGCCCGCGCTTCCGAAATCGTTGGTGCCGTGCACGCCCCCAAAGGCGGGCTTTTGATCGCGCGCGACGTTTTCCGGGACCGCGTCGAGCGAGGCCGGAAGATTGAAGAGCACCCAGTGGCTCCAGGTCCTGGCCGGCGCATCCGGATCTTCACAGAGAAGCACGAAGCCGGCCGTGCCTTGCGGCACCCCGGACCAGGCAAGAGGCGGCGATGCATTGGCGCCTTCGCGGGTGAATTTCCTGGGCATCGCTGAACAATGGGTGAACGCCTTACTGACGAGAGCGAGCGGCATGTCAGCTTTCCAGGCGGGGCGAATACAGCACGATGCGGTTTTTTCCCGAGGTCTTGGCTTTGTAGAGCGCGAGGTCGGCCTTTTTGATCAGGTCGTCCGGCCTTTCGGCATCCGCGGGAAAGGAAGCAATGCCCAGCGAGACCGTGACCTTGAGCGGCTCACCGTGCAATCCGGGATAGGAATGCTCTTCCACGATCTTGCGCATGCGCTCGGCCAGCATGCCCGTCTTGGCCGCGTCCGCTTCCGGGAGAAGGAACATGAATTCCTCGCCGCCGTACCGGCAGGGCGTGTCGGTTTCGCGGATCGTCTGGCGGAAGAGGCTGGCGGTAGCGGCCAGGATCACGTCCCCCTGCTGGTGCCCGTAGCGGTCGTTGAACATCTTGAAATCGTCGATGTCGATCATGATGACCGAAAGCGGGCGGCCGTAACGCTTGGCGCGCAGGAGCTCGTCGTAAAGCACCTGGTCGAAATAACGCTTGATGAAAAAGTGCGTGAGACCGTCCGTGATGGCGAGGTTATACAGGTTCGCGTTGTTGATCGTGATCGCGACCTGGCCGGCCAGCGTGCTGAGCAGCTCGATGTCCTCTTCGGTGAATTTTTCGTTGTTCTGCTTGTTGGTGATGTTCATGACGCCGATGCATTCGTTGTTGACGACCAGCGGCAGGCAGATGATGTTGCTCACATTCGACGAGACGGAGGGAAGGAAGCGCTCGTCCTCTTTCGTATTGTCGAGCACGATGGTCTTCTTGGTCTTGGCGACTTTGCCGGCCACGCCCTCGCCCACTTTGATTTTCGTGGTCGCGATTTCCGCGGCATTCAGCTTTTTGTCCGTCAGCTCGTCGATGCCGCGCGCCACCATCAGCTCCAGCTCGTTGGTTTCCTTGTTGAGCAGCATGATGGAGCCTTTCTGAGCCTTGACCGCGTTGCGGGACTTGTCCAGGATGAGGAGCAGCGTATTCCGGAAATTGTTCGTGAAGTTCAGCGCTTTGGAAACGTCGTAAAGGACCGAGAGGTTCTCCATTTTCTTCTGCAGCGCGACGGAGGCTTTTTTCTTCTGCAGGTCGGTCATGGCAATGTCGATGGCGATGGCGGCCTGGTTCGCCAGATGCGCGATGAACACGGTCTCGCCGTGGTCGTAGGGCTCCCCGTCTTTTTTCTCGCCGAGCGCGAGCACGCCGCGCAGGCCCTTGTTGACCATGAGCGGCACCCAGATCTGCGATTCGAGAAGATCCAGGTGGGCCTTCTTGATCATGTCGTGGAAACGGTATTGCCCGGACGAATCCATAATCATGAAAGGTTCGCCGCCGTTCAGGAGCCGCCACAGCACCCCTTCCTGCTTTTTGAACGTGATCTCCCGCAGCTCCGCGGCCGGCGTCGAAAGCCCGACCGAAGCCTCGTGCGTGAACGTCTGGGTCTCGGGATTATAAATAAGAAGGCTTGCATTGACGGCCTCGACCGCGTCCTGGACCGAAGACACAAACACCGCGGCAAGATCCTGGAGGTCCTGGAGGGAAATGAGGGCTTTGCCGACCTGGGAGAGGATGAAGAAATCAAACAGCCGCTTTTCCAGCCGCTTGATCGTTTCCTTGTACTGCTTTTCCGTTTTGGGCGTCATCGCCGCTCTTCTATATATAAGAGGTGAAGGGGGCCGTTTTCCAAAGCTTACCCGGCATGGACATGTTTCACAAGGCTGGGAGACCGGCAAAAGCTCCCACGCTTACAACAGGCCTTGTGCATTCAAACTCGTGGGGACAGGTTTAAAAACCTGTCCCCGTCCATGCGACAGAGTTCTTTATGTCCATAAAGAACGTCTTGCAAGGGCTTTTTCATAAATCTCTTCATACCGGAGGGCGGACTTTTCCCAGGAAAAATCCTGGGCCATGGCTTCCTTTCTCATGGCTTCGACGTGGCGCGGCCGGTCGTAATACGTGCTGACGGCCCAGCCCACGGTGTTGTAAATGGCTCCGGCATGCGCGGCCTCGAAGCAAAAACCCGTGCCGGTGCCCAGGTCTTCGCGGTAGGAACGAACCGTGTCTTTCAGGCCGCCGGTCGCGCGGACGATCGGCAGCGTGCCGTATTTCATGCTGTAGATCTGATTCAGGCCGCAGGGCTCGTAAAGCGACGGCATCAGGAAAAAATCCGCGCCCGCCTCGATGCGGTGCGCCTTGCCTTCGTCATAGCCGATCCATGCCCCGACCTTTCCCGGAAACTCAGCAGGCAGGCCGCCGAAAAAATCTTCCAGGCCTTTTTCCCCGCTGCCCAGGAGGACAAATTGGACGCGCATGTTCCGGACCAGGTCCTTGATCACGGGCGCCAGAAGCTGCAGGCCTTTCTGCGAAACAAATCTTGAGACCACGCCGATGACGGGAACATCGGCCGCATTTTCAAGAAGGAATTCTTTCTGGAGCTCCCGCTTGCAAACCGCCTTGCCGGCCATGTCGCGCGGGGAATACCGCGCCGGGATCAGGCGGTCCTTGGCCGGATCCCACTGCTCGTAGTCCGCGCCGTTCAAAATCCCCAGCAAGTCCCCGCGTCTCCGCTGCAGATAAACCGACAGCCCGTTGCCTCCCGGCTCCGAAAGGATCTCCTCCGCGTAGGCCGGGCTCACAGTGCTGATCATGTCCGAGAAAAAAATCGCGGCCTTCATGAAATTCAGCCCCCCGAAGGCCTCGAGCTTGGATTCGGTGAACTCGCCGGAAAGCCCGAGAAAAGGGAGAGACGCGGGCCGGAAGACACCTTGATAGGACAGATTGTGGATCGAATAAACGGAAGCGGTTTCCCGGAAAAACGGATCTAAAAATTCGAGCGTCTTGAGGTAGACCGGAGCGAGCGCCGTGGGCCAGTCATGCGCATGGAGGATGTCGGGCTGGAATGGGAGGTCCCTGCAAAGCTGCAGGCAGGCCCGCGAAAAAAAACCAAAACGCTCGGCATTGTCGGCATATTCCCGCTTGCCGTCGTCGTAAAGGCCGGCGCGTCCGAAATAGCCTTCATGCTCGACGAAGTAAAACGGAACGTCGCCCACCTTGCCTTCGAGCACCGAGCACCAGACCGTGCCCTGCCCCATCGACACGCCCATCGGGGACAGCACGGGCTTCAAGCCGGCTTTGGCCTTGTCGATGTTCCAGGCGCGCGGCAAGATCACGCGCACGTCATGGCCCCGTTTTTTCAAGGCCTTGGGCAGCGCCCCGCAGACGTCGCCGAGACCGCCCGTCTTCGAAAACGGGACCGCTTCCGAGGCGGCGAAAAGAATCTTCATGATAATGCCTGAGGGTTAGGCTTCTTCGACGATCGCGCCCCGCGTCGTTTCCACGAGCGCGAGCAGTTCGTCCTGTTCCTTTTGCGGCACGTTGAACTCCTGGAGCGCGGCCTTGAGGTCCGCGGCCAAAGCGTCGAATTCCGCGTGAGTGATCTTCATGCCCGCATGCGCCGTCACCATGTCTTTGCCTTCGTAAACCTGAGGCCCGCCCGTCACGCCCGCGATGAACTGCGTCATGTGCTTCTTGAAGACTTCCACCTTTTCCGGGGTCGCGTTCCAGGGTTTCGGCGTGCCTTGCCGCGTAAAGTTTACCTTGGGATCGGAGGCAGCCTTGGCCGTGAAAACTTCCACGACGGACGCGATGGCCTGTTCCCCGCCCAGCCTTTCATAAAGTGAGGCTTCAGCCGGAGCCGGAGACGCTGCCTGTTCCTGTGCCGACACGGGAGCCGAAGCTTCGGTTTCGGCAAAAACGGCGCGGGCGGAAAAAAGGGAGCTTAAAAAAATGACGGCGGAAAAGACGATGCTTCGGGACATGCGGCCTCCTGCTTGAGGGGTTAAGGAACGGGTTCTAGTGTATCGCCTTTGGGGGCTTCAAGGCAATAGCGGGATGTGAAATCAGGAACCGGGGGCGACGTCGTCGAGGAATGCCGCGGGAACGGGTTCGGGAAAACGGATTCCGAAACGCGCCTGCGGGTACAGCGAAAAGCGCGCCACATTGCCTTCGAGTTCGTATTCTTCGGTGCCGTGCGGTTCGGGTTTGATCCGCAGTGTGACGGAGCCGGTTTTAGCATGCGGGATCTCGGGCTCGAAGTCTTTGCAGAATTCGAAAAGGAGGCCGTCTTCGCTCATGTTGAGCACCACGCCTTCGCCGATCCATACGTCTGCGCCGAGCGTGACCACGGCGTGGGCCTGGATGAAACAGCGGCGCCTGGCGTGAACGCGTCTTTCTTTGCCGCCGGGCCGTCTTTCGGCCATGGTGTCGGCAACCAGGCTGAGATAAGCGTCGATGGTTTCTTTGGAGTAGAGGGCCTCGTCACCCTTCCCCGTGGGCTTGAGACGGCCCAGACGCGTCAATTGATGGACAGACGAAACCGGCAGCTTCAGATACTCGCTGACTTCCTGCGCGGTCATGTAATGATGCTTTTCGAGGCGAGTGGATGCGGCGCGTTCGGGCGCGGCTTTGGCCTCGGCGGAGGCCGCGGGGCTGGGGCCCTGGGACGCCGTCATGTCCTTCTGTATCTTTTGCAGTGCTTTGGCGAATTTGCTCATAGTTTCGAATCGCGCTCAAAAGCCCGGAGATGCGATTGGGAAAGAAAAGATAACACACGATTTCGAAGGCCACAAACCGGGAGAAAAAGAAGAAAGCCGCCGTGCAGGGACGCTAGAATATGCTTGAAGGTGAAAGAGAGTTTCTCATCGTG
>DATJFP010000010.1 GCA_035495615.1 Verrucomicrobiia bacterium
CGGTGCTCGCCGAGCATGCTCATGACGAGCGACGTGAGGTGATCCAACGCGTCGCGGCTGCGGGCGCGGAAATGATCGGTTTCGTACTGGGCCAGGCCGTTGACCGTGTTCTGGGAAAGAGCCTCGGCGCCGACGATAAGGGCGGCCGTGAAAAGCTTGCCGGCAACGGCCGTGTCGTCCTGGTCCCGGTACGTGACCTGAGTCTTGTCGTCATAACGGTCGGACGCCAGGAACTTGCCTTCGCTAACCACGGTGCCTGGCACGCCCACGGTCACGGACGGAGCGCCGGACAAGGCCGAGGCGTCGGGAAGCGACGCATTGTACAGCGTGATCTCGCTTCCGGAAATCCGGCGGCGGATCACATCTTTTTTGTGCAGGCCCATGGAATCGTAAATGCGGTCGAGCTTTGAAGCCAGCCCCGCGGGAACAGTGATGCGCACGATAAGATGCTTGTTGGCGCTGACCGCGTCGCGCACGGTTTTTAAAAGCCCGCGCACCACGGCTTCCGGGTTTTTCATGCGCAGGAGATCCTGCGGCGAAATCCTGTAATCGACGACCAGCGATTCGCGCAGCGTCAGGATCGAAGCAAAATGGTTCAGGGCTTCTTTGCCCGCGGCCGCGTCTTCACGCATGCGGACATCCAGCGCGGTTTCTTCCAGGACGTCTGCGAAGACGCGGGGAGACTTCAGGATCATGTCCACGGATTCATCGCGGAATTCCCCCAGCCCTCGGTAGAAATCGATCAGCTGCTGCGAGGCCTCGCGCAGTTCCGACAACAGCTCGACGCCATGGCCCAGCGGAGCGATTTCGAGGTCAAAACCTTCGAACCCGTTGTTCAGCACGAGTTTGAAAGGCAATTCCACTTCCACGCTGCCTTCCAGCAGGTCGCGGATGCGCGTGCCGACATTCGTCACGGTCCCGTAATCTTCCGTCGGCGTATGAAGATCCGTGCTTTCCAGAACGCGCACGGTCGTTTCTTCCGTCGCGACGTCGACGTGCTGGATCAGACCGAATTCTTCGGCCCACATGTTGATCTGCGATTCGACCTCGAGCCAGGAGTGAACAATTTCGGTGGCGCGCATTTCGGATTTTCCTTCGAGCTTGGCCTCGATCTTGTCCAGACGCGCGCGGAAACTGTCCACCTTCCGCTGGTCGGAAGGTTCGATGGCCGCGCTCGTTTCCCTTTCGAGATCGCGCAGGTACGTGTCGAAGCGTTCGAGATATTTCGCATAGTCTTGGGCGAACCCCGTCCAGATCGCGCCGCGGGCCGCTTTGTCTTTCGTACGGCTGACGAGCTCTTCCATCAGGATCAGGGCTTTCTCTCCGTGGAAAAGGAACGCCGGCGCCACTTTCTTCTTCTGATGCAGGGCAAGCCCCATGGTCTGGAGCGCGAGACGCGCCATTTTTTCCACGTCCACCGAAGGCTTGTTCGCGATGTCCTGCGTCTGCAGGATGAGCTTGACGCCGTCCTGGATGCGGTTCTGCAGCACGGGTCCCAGCTTGTTCCAGGCGGTTTCGGCGAGCTGGGGAGTTTCCCCTTTGGTGTTCAGGTAATAATCCAGGGCCTCGATCAAATCGTCTTTTTCCGGCGAACGGAGCAGGCCGTAAAGGAACACGGCCAGGGGAACTCTTTGCTCCGCGAGCTCTTTCAACGTTTTGCGAAGCGCTTTGTTGAGATCTTTGGTTTTGGCGCTGCCGCTGGCCACGACGATCGGCGCGAGGATTTGCAGGAAATTAAAATGACGGTGCCATTTGCCCCGGTCGAAAAGGCTGCGCTGCTCGGTGTCTCGTTTGTCTTTGTCGGCCGCATACGTGCCGCTGGCGGTCAGCGAGAGCGCGTGCTCCAGGTCCGCGAGCAGCGTCTTCTGTTCGCCTTCGTCGCCGATCGCGAGCAGCTTGGGCAGGATGAGCGACAGGGACTCGCCATCCGAAACCTCGATCACGTCTTTGAAAGCCGCGGCATCCGGCGTGCGGATCACGTTGAACAGATTGCTGTCGGCCACAAAAATGCGGTTTCCGGAAAGCAGTGCGTTGATGAGGACGATGAGCTCGCGGTAAATCCCGGCGGCGGTTTCGTAATCTTGGTCTTTCACGGCCATGTCATACAGCCGGTTCAGAGGAACGCCCAGGCTTTGACGCTGCAGGAGCGTGATGCCCAGATCCGCCGCGTCTTTGGGCGTGATGTCGTGCGTGGCCGCGACGTGGTCCGGCCGTTCTCCGCTGAAGGCCTCGACGTCCTCGGGCCCGCCTTTGTCCGAGAGCGGCTTGCGCGTGATCTTGAATGCGTCGGAAAGAATTTTGACGCCTCCGGCCACCTGCCTGTAAACGCCGTACGTCCTGACATTGTTCCCCGCGCCGATCAGCTCGACCTTGACTCCGGCCACGCTGGTCCAGCCCGGATAAAGAGCCAGATTTTTCTTGAGCCAGCGCACGATGATCTTAGCCGCGAGCGCGTCGAATTCCGGATCGTATTTCAATTCCGGATTCCGGCGCTGCGTCAGCGTGCTGTCCAGGCCTTCATGCGTGGCCGGCTGTTCTTCGTCCGCGCGCAGCTCCGGCTTCGCTTCAGGGATCGGCGCCGCCTTGGCCGTTTCTTTGGCTGCGAGCTCCACGACGGCATACGTCCCCTTGGCTTGCAGGCCCACGCCGCCGACGTTTTTCAATTCAAACGGGCTGCCGTAATTGGTGCTCAACTTGTAACCCTGGTCCGCAAATTCTTCAGGCAAGCGGTGCAAAAAGTCATCCAGCGTATTCATCGAAGCAATGCCTGCGGCCGCGGATTCGGCCAAACCCCGTCCACCGAGAAGATCCATGCCGAAACCCGAAACGCCGGCCGGCATAATCACGATCCTGCCGCCAGGACGCAGCACGCGGAGAAGTTCCTGCATCGCCTGCTTATAAAAGCCCGCGGTCACGCCGTTAGGAACGCCCATCAGGTAAGGCACCAAAACAAAATCCACCGAAGAATCTTCGAGCGGAAGCCGGGCGAAAACATCGCCCTGCACGGCACGGACGCCTTCGAGCGGCTTCGGCTCCGCACCGTCTGCCATCAAATGCAGGATGCGGTCCACCGGCGGCCCGCCGCCGCGCTCGAAAGCGATGGGCCCTTCTTCCTGGAACCGCTGGTAGTTGTTCAGATAAGCGGCCACTTCGGGAACCGAGGCGTAATTCAGCACCCGGGTAAGCAGGTCGATGACCCGCTGCGATTTGTCGACCGCGGTGACGCTTTTCGCGCCCTGGTCTTTGAGCAGCTTGAGGACGTTTCCGACGGCCGGCATCACCAGCACGTCTTTGCCGCGGTAATAAGAGTCGGGTAGGGCGCCGTAAAGTTCCTCACGATCGTATTTTCGCCACCCGATACCCAGCATGCGCATCACGTCCGAGTGGCTGGTCAGCATGGCTGTCAGCGAACCGCCGTCTTCTCTTTTGTTCTCGAGCGCCTGCCATTCGGCCAAAAGCTTTTCATAAGAAATTTCGGGGCTCGCTTGAGCCACGAGGGTCACAAGATCTCCAAAAACCGAAAAGCGCAGGCCGGACGGTTCGTATTTGGAAACCGCTCGGAGCCCCTCGTATCCTGCGTCCCTCGATCTTTCATTAACCCACTTGCCGAATTCCCGCTGAGCGGCAGCAGCCGACTTGGCCGCTTCCAGCGTCACGCCGGCGCGCGACGCTAGTGTCAGCGCAGCTTCATATTTTTCGATTTCCGCCGCGGCATCGGCAATCGCGGGCTCGGCGGCTGCCGCCGTTTTGAGGGACGCCATGACGGACGCCAGCAAAGCCATCGTCTCCTGAATTTCAGAAAGACTCCGCGGCCGTCCCGCAATCGGTTTCAAAACCGAGGCGAGGCGGTAAATGCTTTTGTAAGTCGCCCTGTTTTCCGCAAAGTCTCCGCGAAGATCCAGGACACGGTCTTCGAGAGAGACCGCCATCACCAAGGCTGCCGTCATTTTGCGTTCAAATGCGCTCTTGTCCTTGACCCGCTCGTCCACGGCCTTTTTCAAATAATCCAGCAAAGCGTTCCACGCGGCTTTGTCCAATGCCGTATCAAAGCCCGGATTTTCGATGCCCGGTTCCCCAAAAATGCCGGTGAGGATGTGCGCGGACTCTTCCGTCTCGTCCGTCGCCCGCAGTTCGGGCTTCGCTCCAGATTTCGCTTCATCGACCGCGCCCCGGATGGTGCTCGAAAATCCGAGAATGCCCAGGGCTTCGAGCACGCCGCGCCGCAATTCCGAGTCGTCGATTTCAAAAGTCTCGCCGGCAGGACGGTTCATCATAATGACACGCCGGATGCGCGGCACGAAGAAATCCAGCAATTCCTGCTGCGGCTTTTTCCAGAACGATTCCGGAGCCGGGTTGGGCTGAAGCCGTCCCGTCCAGAAACGGATCCGGGGAAGCGGCGGCACGGTTTCCTGCGGGGCCGGGACGCCCGGGCTCAGCGTAACGGAATTCATTTCCACGTTGCTGATAAGGCTCCCTTCCTGGAAGCCCGGCATCGTGAGGGTGTTGCGCCATAATTCGTAGAGCGAAAGAAGAATCTGCTTCGCAAACCCGCGCTGATTCGCGGGCGCCGCCAGATATCCGGCTTCGGCGATGGGCTCCTGGTAATCGGTAAGCACGGCGTAGGTCGTGAACTGGCGTCCCTGCCGCGTCTTCATGTCGATCTGATAATATTTTTTGATGTCCGGCACGGTCTCGAGATCGCGGGCCCGGTACATGTTCTTCAAGTCCTCGACGCCCCTGCGCCGCGTTTCACGAAGCATGTTCCAGTGATGCTCCAGGTAATCCATGTCCCAGTATTGAGCCGGCACGGGAACTTTGAGCGTCATGCGTTCGCCCTGCAGCTTGACGAGATAAAAATGGCCGGAAGCGCTGCTGCCAAGGTAACGTTCGTATTCCAGATCCGGATCGATCGCGCGGATGAGTTTTCGAGCGGCATCGGGATTTTCCGCGTCAGGTCTTTTGGCGGGCAGGTCGACCTGGTCGTGAACAAGCGTCATGGCCTGCTCCAGCGAGCTGGGGAAATGCTCGTCTCTCTTCGCAGGCGCTTCTTTCCACAGACCCGACCGGACTTCGTTCATGCGCGCGCGGATGGCTTTTTCCATTTCGATGGCATTAGGCCAGCGCCTTTTCGGATCGGTATCCAGGGCCCTTTGGAGAATGTCCTTGATGGGCACGTCTTTGAAATCCACCTGCTCGAGAATCTGCCCCGGATCCATATTCGTAAAGTGAAGGTCCGTGCCGTACTCGGAACCGGTGTAGCCGCCAAGCCAAAGGCGCAGGAGCGTCACGCCGAGAGAATAAACGTCCTGGCGCAGGTAGTCTTCCAAAGGATGCGGCACCATGATCCCGGATTCGAATTCGCGCCATTGCTCCGGCGACGCATAGCCTTTGGTGGCCCCGCGCAGCACCGGCCGGCCGCTCGAGTGGTGGTAAGCGAGATTGAAATCGATCAGGAAAAGCTGGAGGATGGGTTTGTCGGTCACGAAGAAGTTGTCGAGCTTCAGGTCCCGGTGCACGAATCCCAGGCTGTGAAGGACCGCGACGGTGCTGGCCACCTGAAGGGCCGCGCCGAAATAATGGTACTGATGCTTGAAGCGGTGGTTCTGATCTTCAAACCAGTCGTAACCGTTTTCCCCGTCGAGATACGGCATGATAAGCCCGCCCAGTTTCTCGTTCCACTGGCCGAACCGCACGTTGAAGTGCTGCGGGATGGGCTGCCCCGAGCGCTTTTTCGCTTCGTATGCCGCCTTCAGCTCTTTCATGGTTTCGATTTCGTTTTTCATGTACTCATCGGCTTCGGAGAAAGTCGCGCTCGGCTTTTTCACGATGTACTTGCCCTTGGCGCCGTTGATCACGAAAAGATCGGCCGCGATTTTGGAGACCAGCGGCGTCATGACCGTGTGCTCGTCGAAAGCGGCGATTTCTTCCAGCTGCTCCGGCGTAAAATCAAGCGGCTCTCCGCGTGCGCGCAGCTCCGACCGAGCTTCCTTAAGCTCGGCACTGAGAAGGCTTTCCTCGCTTGAAGCTCGGAGCTCTGCGCGGCCCAGGGTGGCATTGAGCGCGTGGGCGAATTCCGCGGCAAAACCTTTCCTGGGATTTAGCCCAACGCCTTTGGCTTGAAAGGCAAGGGTCACGTGCGAGGGCTCGATGGCGCCCTGCACGGCCGCAAGCGCTCCGGCAACGGCCTTGATGGCCGGGCCGCGTTTGAAGCCCTGGGGCTTGACCGGAAAATTCTCGTTCGTGTCCACCGCGGCCGTCACAAGGCCGCGGATTTTTTCCGCGTCATCCAACTGCCTTTCCGGAACGCGGTAAACCGCGGAATAAAAGCCGTCTCCGTGGCTGATGCGGTGGACCGGCTCGCCCAGGACGCGGAGGTCTTCCGCGGTGAAATCGCGCACATGGTCCGCGTCTTCGCTCAGCGAATAAAAAATGACAAGGGAGCCGGCAGGAAGTTTCTGGATTTTTCTCAAAAGAGCCAGGTTGTTTTCGCGGCTCTGCGACCCCCGCGAAAAGGCGTAATAGAAATAAACCCGCCGCGCATCCGGCGCGATGCGGCCGTCCAGAGTCCCGAGGTCCATCTGCATGAAATCGCCCTGGACCGTTTCGACGTTTTGGATGTTAAAAGAAGTCACTCCCGGGGGCAGAGGTCCGGCCGCGCCGCGGACGCTTTCAAAATATTCCCCGCTCAACCGCGCCAGCAGGCCGTCGGATTCCGCGCCGTAAGCGCGCGCCGCGCCCACATGGCTTGCCAGGGCCACGACCGTGCCGATGCCGCTGCCGAGATCCACGAACGTTTCGCCTCCCTGCATGACCGCGCGCAGAAGTCCGAGGACTTCGGACCGGACGGAAGGAACGAAAATCCCGTCACGAGTCCTCCTTTGATGATGGGTTTCGTCCAGAAGAGAGTGCAGCAGGATCTCCGTCGGCTGTTTGGTCGCGCTCAAAAACAGCCGGTCGTTCGGGGTCACCCGCAATTCGGACTTGATCCGGTAAACCGCGGAATAAAATCCTTCGCCGTGCTCAAATTTTTTCAGCGGCTCTCCGAAAGGTTTCAAATCCTCGGCCGTAAAATCGCGCACGCCGCCGGCTCCTTCACGGAGCCCATAGAGAATGACGAGCGAGCCCGCCGGAAGTTTCTTCAAGACTTCGAGGAAAGCCAGGTTGCTTTCGCGGGACTGGCTGCCGCGCGAATAAGCGTAATAAAAGTAGACGCGCTGGGCTGCCCCGGGAATTTTTCCGTCGAGCGTGGCCAGGTCGGCCGTCATCAAGTCGCCCTGGACGAGGGTCACGTTTTTCTTGTCGAAAGCGGTCATGCCCACGGGCATGTGCTCGGCTGAAAATTGGACGTCTTCGAGAAATTCCGGGCTCGCATCGATCACCCGTTGATCGGATTCGACGCCGAAAGCCTGCGCGGCCCCGGCATGGCTGGCCAGCGCGGCCACGGATCCAATGCCCGCGCCCAGGTCCACGAAAGTCTCGCCGCCGCGCAGCACTTCACGCAGGATGGCCAGCACTTCCTGCGGCACGGACGGCACGAAGATGCCCTTGTCCGTCCTCATGGAACCGCTGTCGCCGAGCAAATGCTCACTGCGGCGCTGCACGTAAAGGTTGAAAGTCTCGAGAAATCTTTTGTCGTTTTCGGAAAGCTCGCGCAATTCCGAACGCTTCTTGCGGTCTTCCAGCGCATCGCGCACTTCCGCGAACGTGTCTTCGATGTCCTTGGCCGCTTTCTCGAGCCGCGAGGCTTCGCTCTTCGCATCCCGCAGGTCCGACTGCGCCTGCCTCATCCGCTTCTCTTCCCGCGCGCGGCCGTCGGAGGCTTCCTGTTCCTTGCGCTTCGTGTCCCGGATGTCTTTTTCCACGCTCTGGATCGTTTCTTCCAGCTTGCGGGCTTCCGCGAATTTCTTGTCTCGCTCGAGCTGCTTCTGCTCCTTCACCAGCTCTTCTTTGGCCTGCACGAAGCCTTTCACCGAGGAATTGTCCCGGTCGCCGTTCAAAAGCCGTCTCTGGCGCTCCAGGTCTTCCGCGAATTTCTGCGTCTTGCTCGTCGCGTCCGCCAGTTCGGTTTCCAGCGTCTCGACCTTGGACTTCGCGGCTTTCGCCGCCTTGTCGGCCGCCGTGTACTGTTTTTCCAGCGTCGCGCTCACGCCCGCGTTCTTCAGGGCATCGATGTTCTTGTCGCGCGCCGCGGTCAAGGCCGCCTTCACGCGTTTCAACTCTTTGTCGTTCGGATCCGCGAGGAAGTATTTCGGATAAAGGTCCTTCTCGAATCTGTCCTGGTATCCCTTGTAAACGCTCGGCCGTATCAGCCGGGTTACGTAGGTATTCAGGTTCTCCTGCGTCATGCCCATGGCCAGGATCGCCTGCCCCGTCTCGTACTGGTAATCAAGCTCGGACTGGATGCCGGCAAGGTAGAGGCCCGTGATTTTCGAAGCGGCTTTGACCGCATCGTCATCTTCCGAAAGCTTCACGCCGTCCTGGCGCTTTTTCTCGAGCTCTTTGGCCAGATCGTCGATGTCTTTGTTTCCGTAGGCGGCCCGTTCCAGCCGGTCCGCCGAAAGGCTGATGCCTGTGGCCATGGCGCGCAGCACCGTATCATAGTCCCTGCCCCAGATGTCGCCTGCTTTTTGCGCTTTGACCAGCTGCTTCAGCGCGTCGCGCCGCTCGGCCATCGTGTACGGCACATACTTCTGGTTGTAGCTGGGGCCGGTCGCATAGTTTTCCTTGCTGATCATGTCCACGTAGCGGTCGTAATAAGCCCTCGGCCTTTCGGATTTATACTGCGCACCCGCCTTGGACTGCAGGCCCCGCGGCAATCCCGCGCTGAACGCTACAACCGCCGCGGCCGCCGTGAGCGCCACCAGTACTTTCCAGATTCCCCCGCGCATCTCGGCTCGGAGCTCGGGCCGGACTTCCTTAAGTCCGGCACTGCGAAGCAGCTCCTCGCTCGAAGCTCGGAGCTCGGGCCGGACTTCCTTAAGTCCGGCACTGCGAAGCAGCTCCTCGCTCGAAGCTCGGAGCTCGGGACGCCGCAAAACAAATTCCATTTTCAAACGTTCGCCCGGGCCGCGGAGAGGCCGCGCCGTGAAAACGGTCAGCGAGGTCTGCTGCGCTTCCTGGCTCGTGCGCTGCAAAAGCGATTCGTAATTCGTGTTGCCCGTGGATACCACGGATCCCGCTTCCGCCAGAGCCGTGTTGGCCTCGGCATCCAGATTGGCAAGGTCGAGTCCCGCCGTGTCCGTGCCGGACGAAACCACGAACAGGCGCTTCTTATATAAAGGGTGGCTGGAAAGACGCTCGTTCAGCCAATCGTAAGTGGCGTCGTTCAGCACCGGCGCCTCGCGGCCCATCACGAGCACGGTAAATCCCGAACGAAGGAGCGCTTCGATGCCGATTTCCTGGAAAGGAAAATATTCGCGGTTGTCAGGAACATAGACCACGGGTTTTTCCGGATTCCGGTTCAGGTCTTCGATCCATTCGTCAAAGGCTTCGCGGTCCGGAAGATGCGTCAAGGCGCGGCGCACGGCCAGCTTCATGAGTTTGACTTCGATCATGTCGGAAGAGTTCCAGCGCAGCACGTCGTTTTCCGCAAAGGCCGCGTCGTGGCCGGCGGTTTCCGCGGCCTTGTCGAGCAGGGCGCTGACCTGCTTTTCGTCGTCCCAGGAAATTCCCGCAGGCACTTCAAAACCCGCGGCCTGCGCCATCGTTTCCACGGCCTTCTGGACGCCCAGGAGGACCGTGTCGGCCGCGGCGCCGGAAAGTTCGGTGAGCACAAAGGATTGATAGAGCGCGTTCGCGGCTTCGGGGCCGATCTTGCCGCGGGCCTCGGGAACCTGCGGCAAACCCGCGCGGGCCGTGAGGTCGAAGCGTCCGCTGTCGTGAAGGAGCGCGTCAAAAGCCGCGACAATGCGGCCGCTGATTTCCGAATAAGGGTCGTAGTCGCCGGTGAGTTCCTTGACGATCAGGTTGACCGCGCCGCCGTGCTGGGCTCCGGAAAGCGCTCCCAGGTGCGGGTTTGAAAGTGTCTTCTCGAAAAGGCGCTGATAACGCGCTTCGATTTCCGCGCGCCGAGCCGCGAGCTCCGGATGCCCGGCCAAAGCGGCCGCCAGAGTTTTTTTGCCGAAGGTGTCGCTCATGAAAACGAAAAACTCATAAAGCGACGTCATGTCCATGCGGGTGAACGGAATGGCCCGGGCCTCATCGAACGTGAGCCCCTGGCGGTAAGTGCCCGCAGGCACAATGCGGTCATCGGCCTTTCCCTTCGCAAGGCGGGCCATGTAAGCCGCCGCCAGGCGTTCGGTGGCCGCGTCTTCTTCGTCAGCCGTTCGCAGTTCGGCGCGGCCGGCCGCTTCCTTGGGCTGCAGCGCCGGCGGCAGGTCGATCTTGTACACGGAAATTTTCGTCCCGCGGAAATCGAACTCCGACACGCCCGGTTCGCGGCCTTCGATCCTCCGGCCCTTGACTCTGTAAGGCACGGTGGCCCAATGTTCCGGAAGCGAATACTCGAAAAGGAAATCTCTTTCGGGCACCGAAGGTCCCAGAAGCTGGGCCTCGAAATGATAAATGCCTTTGTCCGTCCGAACGTAAAAAGAATATTCGTCGGGCGATTTCCAGGCGATTCCCGGCAAAGCATGAGGCTGTCCGTCCTGCATCATGAAATAATGGCTGCTCATCCATACGCCCTCGACCTCACCGAGATCATAAAGCCCGGACGCCTGCCGCAGCATGCCACGGATTCTCAGGAGCTGGAGAAGCTGCTCGCGGTCGGAGGCCATGTGATCGCCCGGCTCCACCAGATTGCGCAGGAAGCCGGTGAAATTCGCCAAAACATTGACGGCAATGCCGGCCAGCAGCAGCGAGTCCTGTCCGAAAGCCTGATAAAGGAAATAGCCGGGCACCAGCAGGACGAGAGCCGTGGCCAGGTTAAGGAGCCCGGCCGCCGCGAGAACCGCCATGGCCGGTCCGATTTTCCAGGCAAGCCCGTTATTCTTGATCTGAACGCGGGGCGGGAACCAGAAGATTTCGTTTCTCGTAGAAAGCGGCTTTCCCGTTTTCTTTTCGTAAGCGCGGTCCAGAATTCTCTGCATGGCCCAGTGGCCGAATTCGTGAACGATGACGCTGAGGAAGTACGCGACCGGCAGGCCCACCAGAAACACCACCGCGATATTGGCGAGGCCCGCCGCGGCAATCATGCCGAGAGCCGTCCCGATCTTGGCGCCGAGCGCCACAATGCTCACGACCGCGAGCCATTTCATCGTGCTGTAAAATTTGTCCCGGGACTTGATTTCTTCCGCCTGGCGAAGCCGGTAAGAACTCTTCATGAGCTCGATCTGCCAGTCCTGCAGCGGAATCGGCGCGGCCGCTTTCCATGCTTCGATCAAAGCGGGTTCGGCCTCCGCGCTCGAGGCGCGCAGCTCTCCCCGCAGTTTCGGATTCGACGGCGTCATGGCCGTGCCCACGAGGCCGTTCGCCCAGGTCCCCAGGTCTTCTTCCAATCCTTCATATTCTCCCGGCACCGCATGGATGTCGACCTTATCCGCGACGTACGCTCCGGGCTGATCCCGCGGGATGACTTCGACCGTCGTGCTCAAAAGATCGCCGCTCACGCGCACCGTGTAGGTCCATCCCTTGTGCAGTTTGACTCTCTCGTCAGGAGGCAGTCTCGTGTCCGGTTTCTGGTCTTTTTTGATGCGGAGCAGGATTTCATGGCCGTTACGCGGCCAGAAAAGGCGGATGAGCACCGGCACCGAGCGGCTGTTTCCGTCCGCCGCGAATTCCGCGTCTTCCTTTAATTGCGGCGGCTGCACGGTTTCTTCCGCGGACTCGCCGGTCACAAGACCCCGCACGAGCGTCACAAGTCCGGGATTGCGGAGCTTCTCGCGCGCGCCTTTGCCTGTTATACCGAAGAGCGCCTTGAGAGCCGTCAGCATGGTTTCCGAAGTCGGGAGATCGAGGACCTGTTCCATCTGTTCCGCCGCGGTTTCGCCGTCGAGCGCGTCACGCGCGGCTTTCGGAAGATCTTTACCGAAGTCCAAGCGGGGCAATTCCGCGACTTCTTCCCCATGCTCGATGATCAGCGTGTCGATCGCGTCCATGAGACGCGGCAAATGCTCGAGGCCCATGAGCGCCACGGCCTGGACAAACGCCTTGTCGTCCGCCGAGATGGCGCGCAGCTCGCTTCGTTCGATGCGGATCTGCGGGACGCTGGCCCCGATGGCGGCAAGCGCGTCGAGCAGCTCGCTGTCATCTCCGGCCATCTTGAGTTTGACGTCGTCTTTGAGCGCGGTGTCGTAGAGTTTGACGGCGGCTTTTTTGTTTACCGCGTCCGAAGCCGAATCCATCACATGCTGGAGCCCGAGAAGGAAAATGTCGTCGCTGATCCCCGCCTGGAAGGCAATGGATACGGGGCGCGCGCCTCGCGCGGCGGCCGCGCGGTCGAACATGGTTTTCACGGCATTGCCGACATCCCCCGGAAGAATCTCGACGAAGGCGTCGGTCCCGGTACGCGTGTAGTATTTCCCTCCGGCTTCCCAAAAACCCAGACGCTGGCCGGCGCCGAGAATCGGCATCGCGAAATCTTTCAGGACTTTCTGGACCGTCGGCGCTTTCGGCGCTTCGACCTTGGGCTTGACCGTGACCCACACGATGTCGAAATGGATTTCGAAACGGTAAACGCCGCGTTCTTTGACCTGCAGGTTGGCGTCGACGTAGCGCGCGATCTTCACGGGATTGCGGTCTTCTTCGGGAAGGACGGCCGCGACGAGCTGGATCATTTCGTCGCGGGAAGCGGTCTCATGCGGGACGACGACGTGCTCGACGCGGACGTCATGGCCCCATTCCTGGAAAACGTTTTCGAAATTCGTGTCCGCGTCGACAGCCGTGACGCGGTGCTTGGTCATCAGCTGGTCGCGCGCCATGACCTGATTGCGCTGTTCGCGGTTCTTGCCGTTCAGGACGAAGGCAATGACGCCGTCCTCGCCGACGAGCCGGATGACGCGCTTGAAAAGCCTGTCCCGGTCGGCCATCGGAATAAAGTTAACGCTGAACGCGAATTGCGCGGCCCGGAACTTTGCCTTTTGTTTTTCGAGCTGTTCGGTGACGTCGAAGAAATCGCCGTGAATCAGCTGGGCGCCCGGAAACATGTAAAGGCGCTTGAAGGTCTGGAGGCGTCCGGCATCGAGCTCGACCGCGTAGGTCTGGTCAAAAACTACGGACCGGTCCGGACGGCGCACGGCTTTCGAGGTGAGCTCTCCATTCCCCGCGCCGAGATCCAGAAGCCAGTGGGACACGCCCGATTTACGGGCAACCGCTTCGTATCCCGCCCGGAGACGGCTTCCAAGCGTTTCTTTTTCCGCGGTCAGCAGCCGCGTTCTCGCGTTCCTGACATCGATGGCCCTGAGTTCAGGCCTGTACGGCTCATGCAATCCCGTCTCTTCTTCCCCGCGCAGCTCGCTGCGTTTTTTCAGGTCCGCGAGCAGGTCTTTGACTTCGTCGACAAGCGCGGTCACGCTTTCGGCGCGCCGTCTTTCCGTGGCCAGCGTGGCACGTTCGGTAAAAAGCGCGAGCTTGGCTTTCTGTTCCTTGGCCAGCTCGTCGCCCCGGGCGTCTTTGACCTCTTT
Organism: Verrucomicrobiia bacterium; assembly: GCA_035495615.1. NCBI lineage: Bacteria > Pseudomonadati > Verrucomicrobiota > Verrucomicrobiia > Verrucomicrobiia bacterium. Next base: position 13,620 of record DATJFP010000010.1, read on the forward strand.
TTCCTTGCGCTGGGCCTCGCGGATGTCTTTGGCCACGTCCTGGATCTTGTCTTCCAGCTTGCGGGCTTCCGCGAATTTCTTGTCGCGCGTGAGCTGCTTTTGTTCCGCTTCCAGATCCTTCTTCGCCTGGATCAGTCCAAAAACCGCGGTGCTGTCTTTGTCGCCGTGCAGCAGGCGCTGCACGCGTTCGAGGTCGTCCTTCAAGGTTTCCGCCTTTTCCTTGGCGGCCTTCTCCTGCGCTTCGAGCGTCTCAACCTTGGTCTGGGCCGCGGCCAGGTCTTTTTTGGCGGAGGTCTGCCGCGCTTCCAGCGTCTTCACCACCGTCGACAGGCGCGTGATGTTCGCGTCCCGCGCCGCGGCAAAAGTCTTTTCCACGCGCTTGCGGAGGACTTCTTTCGGGTCCGCGAGGAAAAATTTCGGGTAGAGGTTCTTGTCGAAATGCTCCATCTGCGACTTGTAGGCGGCGCTGCGGACCAGCTTCATGTAAGCGTCCATCGTGTCGGTCGTAACGCCCATGCCGAGGATGGCCTTGCCGAGGTCTTCCTGGAGCTTCAGCTCCCGGCCGGCGGCAGCCACGTAAAGGTCGGTGATTTTTTTCGCGGCGGCCAGCGCGTCGTCGTCTTCTTCGACTTTCACGCCTTTTTTGCGGAGCGCCGCGATTTCGTCGGCCTGCTTTTCGATGTCCTTGGAGTAAACCGCCCTTTCGATCCTGTCATTCGAACGGGTAATCGCCGAGGAAAGCGAACGCAGCACCAGATCATAGTCCGTGCCGCGGAGGTGGCCGTCCTTCTGCGCCTTGAGAATGCCCGCGACCGCGTCGCTGCGGTCCGCGTCCGACCAGGGCACGATTTTGCGGTCGTACGCCGGGCCGGTCTCATAGCCTTCTTTGGTGAGCCGGTCCAGGTAAGTATCGTAATAGGCGCGCTGCCGCTCTTCCTTTTTATATTGGGCGCCCAACTTCGGCTGCACGTTTCGGGGAAGCCCGGCGCTGAAGGTGACCACCAGGCCCGCGGTGAGAAGCATGACCGCGGCCCTCCAAAGGCCGCGCATTTCCGGACGCGCGGCCGTCTCAGCCGCTCCGGTCTGAAAACTTTCCGCCCGCTCGCGCGCGCGGGAAAAATCGATCAGGCGCAGTTCCATCGGGGCTTCCTCGCCCGGAGCCCGGAGTTCCGGCCGGACTTCCTTAAGTCCGGCACCGAGAAAGCTCTCCTCGCTTGCAGCTCGGAGCTCCGAACGCTTTCTCCGGTCGTCGAGCGCGTCGCGCACTTCCGCGAACGTGTCCTCGATGGCCTTGGCTTCTTTCTCGAGCCGTGCCGCGTCCGTCCGCGCCGAGAGAAGGTCGAGCTGCGCTTTTCTCATCCTTTTTTCTTCGCGCGCCCGGCCGTCGGAAGCCTCCTGCTCCTTGCGCTTCGTGTCGCGAATGTCCTTGGCAATGCCCTGGATCTTTTCTTCCAGCTTCCGCGCCTCCGCGAATTTCTTGTCGCGCGTGAGCTGCTTCTGCTCTTTTTCCAATTCTTCCTTCGCCTGCACGTACCCTTTGACCGACGTCGTTTCCCTGTCGCCGTTCAAAAGCCGGCGCTGCCGCTCCAGATCGACCGCGAACGCTTCCATCTTGGTCTTGGCATCCGCCGCTTCCGATTCGAGCGTTTCCACCTTGGTCCTGGCGGCCTTGGCTTCCTTATCCGCAAAGTTATATTGCTTCTCGAGCGCCGCGCTCACGCCCTTCAAGCCGTCGATGTTCCTGTCCCGCGCCTTGGTCAGCGCCGCCTGCACGCGTTTCAATTCCTTGTCCTTCGGATCCGCCAGGAAGTACTGCGGGTAAAGGTCTTTTTCGAATTTCCCCAGATAGCCTTTGTAAACGCTCGGTTTCACGAGCCTGTTCACATACGCCTGCACGTTCTCGCGCGTCATGCCCGTGGCCAGGAGCGCCTGTCCGGCTTCGTACTGGAAGTTCAGTTCCGGCTGGATATCCGCGAGGTAATAATCCGTGATGCTTTTCGCCGCTTTCAACGCGTCGTCGTCTTCGGAGAGCTTCACGCCCTCTTTGCGTTTCTTCGCCAGTTCTTTGGTCAGCTCATCGATGTTTTTATTGCCGTAGGCCGCTCTTTCCACGCGCGCCGCCGAGAGTCCCATACCCGTGTCCAAGGCCCCCGTAACGAGTTCATAATCTCCGCCCCGGATGTTCCGGTCCTTGTGCGCCTTCGCGATCACGCGCACCGCGTCGAGGCGGTCTTTGAGCGAGTAAGGCACCTGCTTGGAATCGAATCCCCTGCCGCTCGTGTACGTTTCCTTGCTGATCCGGTCGAGATAAATATCGTAGTACGCCCGCGCCCGCTCGGCGCGCTGCGCGCCCGCCTGCGGCTGCACTCCGCGGGGCAATCCGCCCGCCAGTACCGCCACCAGCGCCGCAGTCACCAGCATCACGATCGTCCTCGAAATCCAGGCCCGAAGCTCCGGCCGGCTTTCGACCGCGGCCGCCTGCGCCGGCGCTTCCGTCTTCGCCGCCGCTTCCGGACGAATCTCCGCCTTCACGGTTTCCGCTTCCGTGCGAATGCCGTAAACAACGTCCGCGCTCGCCCAAACCCGCGGCGCGCCTATGGCGCCCGCGAGGCTCTGCGTCATGGCCGGATGCAGAAGCCCCATGACCTTGTCCTGGGTCAATTGATGCGCGGAATCCCATTGCCGGATCTGTTCCGCGAAATGTTCGACTTTTTTCAGCCAGAGCGGGCCCGCGTCTCCGGACAGCTCGTCCAGGAAATGCGTGTCCTGCCCGACGCCGGCGAGGTCGTTTCTCACGGCCGCGTCACGGACGATCGTGTCTCTCCATTCCTTGATGACTCTTCCCTGCTCCGCGGGCGCTACCCGGTCGAGGAGCTTGTCGCGTGCGGCGCGGACAAAGGCTTTGTAAACGCTCACCCTGCCGTTTTCGTTCTGGAAATAAGAGCGCCAGGAAAAGCGTCCCTGCATCTGGTCGCGGTAAGAGTTGGTTTCGGGAAGCTGCGCGATTTCAGGCCGCACGAGCGCGTAGGAAATTCCGCGCTCTCTCAAGGCCTGGGCCATGCCCTGCGCGTGGAAGCCGCCGGCCACGACAAGCGAAACGTCCTGCGAATGCCGTTTCATCAGCGCCTCGATGTTGCGGAAGAAAATCCGGTCGCGCGACTCGGCATTTTCGTAAAAGGCACGAGGCGCGCGGTAAGCGGGATCGTCCGCGGCCGGCGTATTTTTCCATTCTTCCCATTCGCCGCGCGTCAATTCCAGCACGGCGGCGCGGGCGGCCAGATCGAGCCCGCGGCTCTCGGCGTCGAGGCGCCGCTCTTCTTCATTCCGGAAAAGTTCTTCTTTGACCGAGGCCGTGTAGGCTTCGAGCTCTTTGAAAAACTTCGTGCCTTCGAGGTCGCGCAGCCGCTTTTCGCGGGCCGCGTGCGCGGACAGCGCGCCGGTCCATTCGATCCCGGCGCCGAGTTTTTCCGAACGTTCTTTCAGGTAGATCGCGAAACTTTCCGCGCTTTCCAGGGAGGTGAGGAAATCCTGTTCGTGTTTGTTGAAGGCGATCCGTTCTTCCGCGGGAAACTGTCCGGCGTCGAGGAAGGCCTTGAAATCGCGGGCCATTTTTTTGACTTCGGCGTCGAGAGAACTCTGGACGGCATCGCCGCGCGAAGCCTGTTCGAGGAGGAGCGCGATTTCGCTGCCCGCTTCGGGCTTACGCACCACGGCAAGGGCCTTCAGCACTTCGAGCAGGCCCGTTTCGTTCTGACGGAAGGATTGAAGGACGCGGTCGAGCTCGAGAAGGCGCGGAGAATAAACGCTTTCTTTTTTCTCGCCGAGGTCTTTTCTTCCGGCCGCGATTTTTTGCCGGAGATCCGGTTCGCTTTTCAGGGCCTGGAGGTAAAGCCGCAGTCCGTCTTCGTACAGGGGCCAGTCTTCGAGGCCTTCGAAAATACAGGGATGGTCTTTATCGTCTGCGGCCAGAAGCGCGGCCGTGGCACCGGTGAGCTCACCGGATTCGGAATAATCCTGGAAGGTCTTCTGAAGGATTTCTTTGTCGGGAAAGCTTTTGAAAAAATCCAGATCGAGCCGGGAAACCGCGCCTTCGGCCGCCACGAGTCCCAGCCCATGCTCGCGGCGCAGATGCGCGATGATGCTGCCGATGTTTTTTTGCGCTTCCGGGACCGCGTGCGCGTCCTGCACCACGATGACGCGCCGCGCGTCCTTGCCCTGGAAAATTTCTTCGACCTTTCCGAAGTTTCCGGGAAGCGTGAGCTGCGCGAGATCCGAAGGAAAAGACTTTGAAACCGTGGGTTCCGGAGAAACGGAAGAGGCCGAGGCCGCGGGGAGCGCAGGGGTTTGGGTACCGGCAAAGCACACCAGGGAAAAGGCGGCGATGACGCGCGTCAGGAAATGCGTTTTACGTTTTTCCGGCTGCGGGACCTTGTCCATGATTCCCCTTTGGAATGTTGGAGTTAGGCTCTACTTATGTCCTTTTATAAGTTATTAAATAAGGTGCCTAAAGGGTATCTCTGGAAGGAAAATTGTTCAAGAATTCCGATTTTGCGATATAGCAAAGAGGAACAAGGGATAGCTTGGGAGGCCAAGAGCCAATGGCTTTGGAGGGGTCAAAAAAAGAGAAAACGACAACCCGGGCACAGGGCGTGCTTATTTATGGTAGGACGACCGGCCGCGCGTGAGATTAGTAAGCTTTGCCGTGCTTTTTTTCCCGCGACCTGTTGAAGCTCATTTTCCAGTCGATCTGCTTTTCCAGATCGATGCCCAGGCCGCCGCAAAGGTCGAAAAGACGGATCGCGGTGTCCGCGAGCTCGTCTTCGAACGTGTCTTTTTTCATGAGGCCGTGCGATCCGGTGCGGTGCGCCTCGACCGCTTCTCCGAGTTCGGAAACAATGAGCATCAGCATCTCGCCGACGTTGCGCTCCCTCTCCCAAAAGCCTTTTTCACGCGCGCACGAGTGACATTCTTCGATCCATTCCGAAATTGATTTTTTCAAGACGTCCTCCAATTTCCCCTCACCCTTCCCTCTCCCCTCAGGGGAGAGGATAAAGGAGAGGGGTTTTTGTTTTAGGGAATCAATACGATTTTTCCGTGTGCCGGCGATTCCATGACATCATGGTGCGCCCGCGCCGCGTCTTTCAGCGGAAGCTCGCGGCCGACCACGGGCCGCAGCCTGCCGCTTTTAAAACCTTCGAACAAATCCGCGTGGATTTTCTTTTTCTCTTCCGGCGTGGCATTGAAAATCAGCATGCCGGTCACGCTCGAGTCCCTGGCCATGAGAAGCCGGGGATTAATTTCCACGTCGCCGCGGCAGCCGATCACCACGACACGGCCGCGGAAGCCCAGCAGGCCGAGATCTTTGGGCAGGTTCACGTTGGCCAGCATTTCCAGGATCACGGAAACGCCGTGCCCATCCGTGATTTTTTTGATTTCGTCGAGATACGCGGGATTGCGATGATCGAGCGCGTGATGCGCGCCTTCCCCCAAGACTAACTTGCGGCCTTCCGGCGTGCCCGCGGTCCCGATCACGGTCATGCCCGCGGCGCGCGCGATCTGCACGGCCGCGACGCCGACACCGCCGCTTGCGCCGTGCACGAGTACGGTTTCGCCGGCCGTCGCCTGGGCTTTGTGAAAAAGCGCGTGCCAGGCCGTCGCATAGGGAATGCCGATGGCCGCGCCCTGCGGGAAGCTCAGCGTTTCCGGCAGCGGATGCACGCCCGATTCCGGGCACACGGCCAGGGACGCATAGGCGCCCGTCACCGTGGCGGTCGTGTAAACGCGGTCGCCTTTTTTAAATTTGCGCACGCCTTCGCCCACGGCCTCGACAACGCCCGCCGCGTCAAATCCCGGCGTAAATGGCAGGGCGGGTTTTACGGGATACGTGCCCGCGCGGATGTAGGTGTCCACGGGATTCACTCCCGCGGCCTGGACTTTTACCAGGACTTGCCCCGCGCCCGGCTTGAGATCGGGCGCCTCTTCCAGTTTCATATTTTCCGGAACGCCGAACTCATGAACGCGGATGGCTTTCATTCTTTTTTCTCCTGTTATGGCGCTTAGCTTGCAAGCGCTTGCTTGCGATCAAGAGGGGTCCTGCATTTTCAACCCTGGGGACAAGTCTAAAGACCCGTCCCCGTCCATGCCACGTTAGTCTTTATTCTTTTTTTCTTCCACGACCGCGCAGGCCACCATGTCGCCCCAGACGTTGACGATGGTGCGCGCCATGTCCAGCGGGCGGTCGATCGCGAGCAGGAAGCCGATGCCGTCGAGCGGCAGACGCACCGCGTTCAGCACCAGCGCCAGCGTCACAAGGCCCGCACTCGGAACGGCCGCCGCTCCGATCGCAGCCATGGCCGCGGTGACGAGCACCACAATCTGCTGTCCGAGCGCGAGATGAACGCCGAGCGCCTGCGCGATGAAAAGGCAGGCTGCCGCCTCATAGATCGCGGTACCGTCCATGTTCACGGTGGCTCCGAGCGGCAGCACAAAGCCCGCGACTTCCGGTGAAATGTTTTCTTTTTTCTCGATGCATTCCATGGTGACCGGAAGCGTCGCGGCCGAAGACGACGTCGAAAACGACATCATCAGCGCGGGCTCCATGTTTTTCAGGAAGCGTCCGTACGGCCTGTTGGAAAAAATCCGGAACATCACCGAAAGCGTGACGAAGTGGATGGCAAGGCCCAGGATGATGGTCAGAGCGAATTTCCCCACGCCCATGAGAAGCGACATGTCGAAGCTGCCGGCCATGGTTGCGATCAGCCCGAACACACCGATCGGCGCAAACTCGATGACGCCGGAAGTAATGGCCATCATGAGCTCATTCGCTTCTCCCGCGGCCTGTTTCAATTTTTTCGCCTTCTCGCCCATGAACACAAGGCCGGCACCGAAAAGGAGCGCGACGACGATGATCTGCATCGTGTCCGCTCTGACGAATGCGGAAAACATGTTATCCGGCACCACCTCCCAGAAAGGCCCTGGCGCTGGCACGGCGTTAGGCTTGCTTCCAAAAACCGTGACGCCCACGCCGGGCTTGATGACGTTCGAAAGAATGAGGCTCGTCGTCACCGCCAGAAGATTCGTGGTGAGGTAGAACCCCATGGTCTTCGCGCCCATCTTGGAAAGCTTTTCCATGCTGCCGATGCTGGCAATGCCGTACACGATGGAAATGAAAGTAAGCGGGACGACGAGCAGCTTCAGCAGCCGGAGAAAAATCATGCCGAGCGGCTGCACCCAGGGCACGCATTGCGGAAACAGTTTTCCCACGATCGCGCCCAGAATCATGGCAGCGAAGATTGACGTGTGGAGCGGCGGCCGTTTGAATGTCATTTTGTCTCCCCTGCCGGGGACAAGCCTGAAGGCATGTCCCCGGGGTTATTTGCCGATGCAAAACTCCGAAAAAATAACGTCCAGAAGGTCTTCGGAATAAATCTCGCCGACCAGCTCGCTCATCTGGTCCAGCGCCGCTTTCACGTCCAGCGTGACGATCTCGAGCGATTCACGGCCGCGGAACGCCGCGTGCGCCCGCTCCAGCGATTCGAGCGCGGCTTCGAGCGCTTTTTTGTGCCGCAGCCGCGTGATTTCTTCGCCTTCCCCGCCGCCGGCCTGCCCCAGGATCGAGTCCGTCATTTTCCGCTCGAGGCCGGCCATGCCGTCGCGCGATTTCGCGGAGAGAAAAACAGAATCCCGCCGTCCCGTGATTTTTTCCAGCTCCGCGGGATTGAGTTTGCGCGGCAAGTCGGATTTATTGACCAGCACAAGGACAGGCTTGTCCTGCCGGATCAAAGAGAAAACTTCCCGGTCTTTATCTTCGAGCGCCGCGGACCCGTCCACGACAAAAAGGACAAGCTCCGCGCCCTCCAGCGCTTCCCGCGTGCGCTGGGAGCCCAGCACGTCCAGGGGATGCGTGGATTCGTGGCCGAGGCCCGCGGTATCCATGAGCCGCACCGCGATGCCGCCGATTTCGATGCACTCTTCCAGCATGTCGCGCGTCGTGCCCGCGTATTCGGAAACCAGCGCGCGGTCGCGCTCGAGCAGCGCATTGAACAAGGAAGATTTGCCCGCATTGGGTTTTCCCAGGATCACGCAGCGCACACCTTCACGGAAAACCGAGCCGCGCCTGAAGCTCGCGATCAGTTTCCGGATCTCGTCCTTGATCTGGCCGAAGCGGCCGTCGAAAGCCTGGTCGGAATAAATTTCGAGGTCTTCTTCCGGAAAATCGAGGAAGGCTTCCATGTGCGCGTAAACTTTCATGAGGGATTCGCGGAGCGCGTTGAATTTCCGGGAAAGCGCGCCTTCGAGCTGGCGCAGCGCGGTCTCGCGGGACTTTTCGCTGCGGGCCTTGATGAGGTCGATAACGGCCTCGGCCTGCGTGAGGTCCATTTTGCCGTTGAGGAAAGCGCGCTTCGTGAATTCGCCGGGCTCAGCCATGCGCGCGCCGTTTTCCAGGATGCAGTCGAGAATTTTCCGCGTGATGCCCAGGCCGCCGTGCGCGCTGATCTCGACGACGTCCTGGCCGGTATAGGATTTGGGATTGCGGAATACGGACAAGAGCACCTGGTCGATGGGCTTGCCCTCGCCGTCCAGGGCGTTTCCCGCGTGGACCGTGTGGCTTGGGAAATCCGAAACCGCGCCGCCGCCCGCGGGCCGGAAAACGCGGCCTGCGATCGGGAAAGAAGCCGGGCCGCTGATGCGGATGACCGCAATGCCGCCTTCTCCCGGCGGAGTCGCGACCGCGGCGATCGTGTCGTCCAGATTAACTGCGGGCATGCTTCCTCTTTTTGCCCCTCACCCTTCCCTCTCCCCGCATACGGGGAGAGGATAAAGGAGAGGGGATGCGTTTTTTTAAATGCGCGCGGGCTTCGCCCACCCAGTAAAGCGAGCCCGTGACCACGACAAGCGAACCGGGCCCGGCGACTTGTTTCGCAAGGCCCCACGCCTGCGGAAATCGCGCGGCGGGAAACACGTTGTTGAAATACTTCCGGGCCTGCGCCAGGAGCACCGCGGTTTCCTGGCTGCGCGGGCTTCCCATCCTCGCGAGGACCGCCGTATCGAAGAAGCCGCTCAGGATTTTCAGCATCGCGTCCGAATTTTTGTCCCGCGCCACGCTGAAAACCAGGACGCGTTTGCGGTTAGCATAGCTTTTCTTCAGGTAGTCCACAAGGGCCTGCGTGGACGTGGGATTATGCGCGCCGTCCAGCAGCGCTTCCGGATTTCCGGGCACACTCTCGATGCGGCCCGGCCAGTCTTTTCGCCCGAGGCCTTCGCGGATCGCTTTTTCCGGCACGGCAAAATCCAATTCGCGCAAAAGCCTTGCCGCGGCCGCGGCCAGCGACGCATTGATGCGCTGGAAATCCCCGGCCAGCGCGGGCCCCGGCCCCGCGGGCGCGACCTGATGAAGATTCGCGCGCATCCGGCGCACGCGGTCGAAAATTTCCGGCATGGCTTCGGGCAGCTGCGGCGCGGTCACGACTTCGGCGCCGCGCTTGATGACCGCCGCTTTTTCGCGCGCGATGTGCCGCAGGGTCGGACCGAGCACGGCCTCATGGTCCATGCCGAGCGTCGTAATCACCGCGATCGGCGCGTCCATGGCGTTCGTCGCGTCCAAGCGTCCGCCGAGCCCCACTTCGAAAATCGCGGCGCGTACATGCGCCCTCTTGAATGCGAGCGCGGCCGCAAGCGTCATGATTTCGAAATACGTGGGCTCGCCGAATTTCGAGGGGATTTTCGAAGAAGAAAGCTTGCGCCGGATTTCTGAAAACGCCCGGGCCCACGCGGCCTGCGAAATAATTTTTCCGTTGATGCGGATCCGTTCGAGCGGGGTCTGGAGATGCGGCGAGGAATAAAAGCCCGAGGGAATGCCGGCCGCGCAAAGCATGGAGTGAAGGAAAAAACCCGTGGAGCCTTTGCCCTTCGTGCCGGCAATGATGATGGGAACAAAACTCTTGTCCGGATTGCCGAAGAGCTTCAGCAGACATTTCATCCGGTCAAGGTTCATGAACCGGTTTTGGGAAGGAAGGACCGCGCGCTCGAGATTTACGAACGAATCGAGATAGCTGAGGGATTTTTGGAAGTCCATTTTGCGGCCGCCCCCTCACCCTTCCCTCTCCCCCTTTCAGGGGGAGAGGACGGGAGAGGAGGTTTAAGAATCAATGTTTAAAGTGTCTCTTGCCGGTAAACACCATCGGGATGCCGGATTTGTCGCAGGCCGCGATCACGTCCGGATCCTTGATGGAGCCGCCGGGCTGGATGATGGCGCGGATGCCGTGCTTGGCCGCGATTTCGATGGAGTCGGGCATGGGAAAAAATGCGTCGCTGGCCAAAATGGCGCCCTTGGTTTTTTCGCCGGCCTTGCGGCAGGCGATGTCCACGGAATCCACGCGCGACATCTGCCCCGCGCCGATGCCCACGGTTTTCGTGCCCTGCGTGAGCACGATCGCGTTCGACTTGACGACCTTCACGCATTTGAAGGCAAAGATCAGCTCGTCCAGTTCCTTCGGTGTGGGCTGTTTCTGCGTGACGACTTTCAATTCTTTTTTGAACGCGTCCGCCGACGGCGCCACGCGCGGGTCCGCGTCCTGCACGAGCAGCGCGCCCTGCTTGAGAAAACGGCATTCCAGGCCGTCTTCGTCCAGCACGCCGGATTCGATGAGCCGGAGGTTCTTGCGCGTCTTCAAAAATTCCAGCGCCTCTTTTTCGTAAACCGGCGCGATCAGCACTTCGAAGAAATTCAGTTTTTCGAAAATCTGTTTCGCGATCTTGGAGTCGCAGGTCTTGTTGATGGCCACGATGCCGCCGAACGCGGAAACCGGATCGCCTTCCACGGCCTGGTCGATCGCGGCGCCGATGTCCGCCGCTTCCGCGATGCCGCAGGGATTGTTGTGCTTGATCACGCAGGCGGCCGGGTTCTGGAATTCGCGGATCACATCGAGCGCGGCCGCGATATCCATGATGTTGTTGTAGGAAAGTTCTTTGCCGTGCAGCTGCTGGCAGTATTTCGGCAGCGGCCTGCCCTGCGCCACGTAAAGCGCGGCGCGCTGATGCGGGTTTTCGCCGTAACGCAGATCCTGCGCCTTCGTGTATTTAAAGGAAACGGACGCGGGAAGCGCCTGGCCGTTTCCGTTGCAGCGGCTGCTGAAAAAATCGTTGATCGCGCGATCGTAGGAAGCCGTGCGGTCGAACACCTTCACCGCGAGCCGGAAACGCGTTTCATCCGACACGGCGCCCTGATGCTGCTTCAATTCGTCGAGCACCGCCGCATAATCCGAGGGATCGCAGACCACCGTGACCGCGGCCGCATTCTTCGCGGCCGAGCGCAGCATGGAAGGCCCGCCGATGTCGATATTCTCGATCGCGGTTTCCAGCTCAACGTGCGGGTCGGACGTCACTTTTTCAAAGGGATAGAGGTTCACGACCACGAGGTCGATGGGACGGATGCCGTGCTCGCGCGCCTGCTGCACGTGCGTTTCCTTGTCGCGGCGGTAAAGAAGCCCGCCGTGCACTTTCGGATGCAGCGTCTTCACGCGGCCTTCCATCATTTCCGGGAATCCCGTGACTTCGTCGATCGGAATGGCGGGAATGCCCGCGTCTTTCAAGGCCTTGAGCGTGCCGCCCGTGGAAATGATTTCGACTTTGAGCTTATGGAGTTCCTGCGCGAACGGAATGAGGCCGTTTTTATCGGAGACACTGATGAGGGCGCGTTCTATTTTGACGTTCGGCATTCCTGTCCTGCCTTTTTCTTGAAGAGACCGTGGATTTTGCGGGTTATGGGTCCCGGGACCTGGCCGATTCGCCGGCCGTCCACTTCCCGGACGGGGAGGATTT